>NZ_JBLZFZ010000076.1:0-33608 GCF_050753385.1 Pantanalinema rosaneae CENA516 | reverse complement strand
CAATTGGGTTCCCCAGCGAGTGGGGACAATATACCAATGCTCAGTATCAGATCGACCTACTCACGTTTCCATTCAATTGGGTTCCCCAGCGAGTGGGAACAAACCAGACTTCTAAGGACATGTTTGGGTCTTCCCAATGTTTCCATTCAATGTGGTTCCCAGCGAGTGGGAACCGACAACCGTGATCCGCAAAACGGTAACGGTAACGAATGGTTTCCATTCAATTGTGGTTCCCAGCGAGTGGGAACATTCAGATAATGGTTTTTTGAAGTCTCATCAGCTTTGGTTTCCATTCAATTGTGGTTCCCAGCGAGTGGGAACCGGACGATCTCATCGTTCAGGCAGTAATCGAGGCGTTTCCATTCAATTGTGGTTCCCAGCGAGTGGGAACGGTTCCAGAACCAACAACAATGTTAGGTTTTGGTATAGCCGGTTTCCATTCAATTGTGGTTCCCAGCGAGTGGGAACCTTACCTGCTCAGGCACAATACTCACAGAGTGACTGCTTGTTTCCATTCAATTGTGGTTCCCAGCGAGTGGGAACCAGACTGGACGACCATCATTTTCAAATGATGAATTTTGTTTCCATTCAATTGTGGTTCCCAGCGAGTGGGAACTGTCGGGTTCTGAAATGCCTTATAGCAAAGCATCCTAGACCCCTATTTTCGTGGGGGTCTACTTTACCTGTCAATTGTATCCGCTCAATTGCAATAAACCTTGACATAAAATGGCTGTAACTGCCTTCCAGCAAGCTATCCGCTAGGCTCCGCACAAGAATGCCACTTTCAGAGCTTCCCCGACGCCCCCAACTTTTGAAGAAATCTATGGTTCCTGGGAATGAGAGAGCCATACTGAGGAGTCGTTAGAACACCGAGTAAAATACTACCATCTCTGGTAAATCAGTCGAGGCTCAGTATAGGTTTAGCCTATGGATGATGCCAAAGTGCGATCGAGTAACTCACAAATTTACTGATTCAAGCGCTCGAATGAGCTATCTGGGGGTATAGGAGTTGCCTTCAACTAACGATCGAGCCGCCTGTTCCCATATTAGGGGTCGAGCCGACATAAGTGTAAAAAAGTGCAACATGAGGCTATAACTCATTACCTGTAAGAGTTTTAGAGAATAGGTAACTTAAGCCACACTGCTGAGATTCATGAATAGTACAGGTTTGGACTACTTCTGACCTAAGTACTAATCAAAAATTAGTAGTACACAGCCTCTTTTGATACATTTTTAACGGCTGAAACCCGCATTCTCTCGTGGCACTTCTGCCGGGGAGCGCAAAAGTCCTCATGCTGAGCCTCACTTCGATAGATTTTCTAGAACTCAATCTGGATAAACCTTTCCGGCTCATCTTGCACTTTTTTACACTTATGTCGGCTCAACCCCTTGTCCGATTTCCCCGTCTGCCGCAAGAATTCCTCAATCTCGGGTATGTTTAGCAATGGAACAATAAACAACGCTAAGGCTGAAACTCTTGTATAGCAAAGGTTTCAGAAAGCAGTCAAAATTTGATTATTTGCTGTGCAACGCAATTACTCAAACGATTTTGCATGGTTCTAGACTTTTGACTCAACGAGGAATCAAGAGTTTCAGACCATAACTAAACGGTGATATAGTTCAAATTCAGTCCAGAGGTTTTGATGGCTAGAGAAGAGTGCCTAAACCTGTATTTTTTTGAAAAAGCGTGAAAGCTATATCTATCGGGACATTCAGCGATTTAAATGTCTTGAATTCTACGATAAAAAGAGGCTGCAACCCTTACCAGATAAAGGTTTTAGCCTTAGCGTTGTTTATCGTTCCATTGCTAAACATACCCGGACTTAGGAAATGAATTTGTATTTAGAGGTTGGGGGAATGAAGATGGTAGGTTTCCATTCAATTGGTTTCCCCAGCGAGTGGGGACTCACATGGCTAAGTACACTTTGTATCCAGCAGCTATTGAGTTTCCATTCAATTGATTTCCCCAGCGAGTGGGGACGAGGCAAAAGGGTTGGGCGATCGCCAAGATGGTGTTGCAGAAGTTTTCCATTCAATTGGTTTCCCCAGCGAGTGGGGACTAAAGAAATGGTCGAGTTTTACTACGACATTTACTAGTTTCCATTCAACTGGTATCCCCAGCGAGTGGGGACATTGCTTAGGCAACAAAAAAATCCAGACAGTGAGGGTTTGATTTCCATTCAATTGGTATCCCTAGCGAGTGGGGACCCGCAACATGGTCACAGTTCAGTGGGGAGAAGGACAAGTTTCCATTCAATTGGGTTCCCCAGCGAGTGGGGACTCAGCAAAAGCGCAAGCGCCGTCGAAAGTCTGAGGATTCCAGGTTTCCATTCAATTGGGTTCCCCAACGAGTGGGGACTTTGTGGCTGAATAAATATGGCATCGGCAGGATCGACTTTCCATTCAATTGGTTTCCCCAGCAAGTGGGGACGATAGAGTATGGCTCCTCCCTATCCAGCTAACCCAGCCGGAGTGTTTCCATTCCATTAGTTTCCCCAGCAAGTGGGGACATGAACACGGTAACTTTTTCCCATAAGAATTGCTATGACGGCATCGGGTTTCCATTCAATTGGTATCCTCCGCGAGTGAGGAGCAGGAACTCTCAGGTAGATTTCCTAACAAGGTTTGCAGAAGACTGTAAATACAGAAATCTTTAAATACGGAGATGCGTAAAACCTGAAATCAAGGAGGATTAGAGTGTGCTTTAAAAGCCAGAGATGGGTACTTCAACCTTTTGATCCTGCTTTTTAAGGGATCAAAAGGGTTTAAAGCACTGCCTAACCTAGTAGTCTGCCAAACAGACTTTGCCTAGTGTAACCATCCCTGGTAAAGTGACTCAAACAGTGGGGAGACAGGCATGAGTCAGAAGCGATACATTGTTGATTTGACCGAGACTGAAGTTCAAGAGCTAGAAACCATTTTGAGAACTGGAAAACACTCGGCTCGCAAACTCACCCGTGCTCGTATCCTGTTGCAAGTTCACCAGGGCAAGACCGACCGGGAAGTAGCAGACAGTTTAGGGGTGAATCTTTCTACGGTAGAACGCACCCGTGAGAAGTTTGTTCACTCAACCACCGTGGAGGAAGTCCTCAAGGATCGTCCCCATCCGCCCAAACCTCGTAAGCTTGATGCCAAAGCAGAAGCATTGTTAATGGCGACCGCTTGCTCAGATGCACCCGATGGGCGGGCGGAGTGGACAATGCAGTTGTTAGCCAATCGCCTGATTGAACTGCAAGTGGTGGAGTCGATTTCGGATGAAACCGTGCGCCAAACCCTGAAAAAAACGACATTAAACCGTGGCTGAAACAGCAGTGGTGCATTCCTGAGGTGAATGCCAAATATGTGTGGCGGATGGAGGACTTACTGGACTTATACGGTGAGGCTTATGACCCCAAGCGTCCCGTGATTTGCTTTGATGAACGTCCTTGTCCTTTGATTGGCGAAGTCCGTGTTCCCATCCCCCCAGAACCAGGTCAACCCGAACGGTACGATTATGAGTACAAACGCAATGGCGTCGTCAATCTGTTTGCCTTCTTTGAACCGTTAGCAGGAGAACGATTGATGGAAGTCACCCAGCAACGCACCAAAGTTGACTTTGCCCATCAAATGAAAACTCTGGTCGATGTTTACCATCCTGATGCCGATTGTATCCGCCTAGTTGTGGACAACCTCAATATCCATCATCCAGCCGCACTGTATGAGACATTTGAGCCACAAGAAGCCAATCGTATCCTCAAGAAGTTGGAATTTCATTACACTCCCAAACATGCCAGTTGGCTTAATCAAGTTGAAATTGAGTTTTCTGTGTTGGCGAGACAATGTCTCAATCGACGTATCCCGACCCCAGCAAAACTGGCTGAGGAAGTTAAGGCTTGGCAAGATGAACGTAATGCGCAAAAAGCCACAGTCAATTGGAGATTTTCGAGTGCAGATGCGCGGATTCGGTTAGAGCATCTCTATCCACAATTAGCGCAGGATGACTAGGCAAACTTCCCTTGGTGAACTACTAGTTATCGTGCATTAATATAATTTCTGTAAGTCCAGGAAGCTGTAAATCAGGTTTTCTGTAAATCTTTATTTCTTTAAATCATGAAAATCTCTATTCAGAATCAGAAAGGGGGCGTAGGCAAAACTACCCTAGCGATTCATCTCAGTCACGCTTTAGCGCTCAAAGGCGAAAGAGTGTTGCTCGTTGATGCGGATCCTCAGGGTTCTGCGCGTGATTGGGCAGCGGCAAGAGAAGATAAACCTCCCTTCTCCGTCATTGGTCTTGATCGCCCTACCCTCCATCGGGATTTGGCTCCACTTGCCAAAGATTATGACCATGTGGTGATTGATGGTCCACCCCGCGTTTCCGACTTGGCTCGTTCTGCCATCATTGCCGCAGATTTGGTAGTTGTCCCAATTCAGCCCAGTCCCTACGATGTTTGGGCAGCCGACGAAGTGATTAAACTGATCCAAGAAGCTTCTGTATTTAAGGAAAACCTGAAATCTGTATTTGTAATTAATCGTAGAATCGTAAATACAGCGATCGGGCGGGATGTCGGTGAAGCCTTAGCGGAATACTCGATTCCTGTACTCAAAACG
This sequence comes from Pantanalinema rosaneae CENA516, assembly GCF_050753385.1. Taxonomy (NCBI): domain Bacteria; kingdom Bacillati; phylum Cyanobacteriota; class Cyanophyceae; order Leptolyngbyales; family Leptolyngbyaceae; genus Pantanalinema; species Pantanalinema rosaneae. Next base: position 29,021 of record NZ_JBLZFZ010000076.1, on the reverse strand, counting down.
GTGATTAGCCAAAGGGTGAGTTTTGCTGAATCGGCTGCCGCTGGAGAGACTGTGCTTGACACAGATCCCAAGGGGGCAGCCGCCAAGGAAATTCTTGCCCTGGCCAAGGAAATTCGGAACTTAGGAGTTTAACCAATGCCAGGAAAGAAAGTTAGTTTTGGTCGTAAGCCAGGAGTCCAAGAGAAGCCCATTGATGTGGAGGAGTGGGTAACAAACCGTGAGGCTCTGACTGAAGCAGAGCCACTGCTGCCATCAGCCGAAACAGCCAAGCCTGAAAAAATCAAACGGCTCACTCTAGACATTCCTGAAAGTTTGCATAAAGCCATCAAGCTCAAAGCAACGAACGAAGGGATAACGATGGTTGAGCTGTTAAGAGAACTGTTAGAGGAGCATTACGGCTCTAAATCCTAACCGTAATTGCAGAAATACATATTTACGCTTTTCAAGATTTACAGAAATACGTGAGTCGATTTATGATCTACGGTCTGCTGACATGCCGGGAGCAGCGTAATTAGTTCAGTAAGATAAAGGTAGGATTAATGATTTCAGTTTTTACTGATTTACAGAAATAATCGGATACAGAAATAAGGAGATTAGGGTGAGTGAGTTAGCCGCAGGGTATGGGCAATTGCTGGGCGAGATTAAGCAGCGGATTCGTTCTGCCCAATATGCTGCCCTCAAAGCTGTTAACAAAGAACTAATCACGCTGTATTGGGATATCGGCAGCTTGATTGTTGAACGACAACAGGGAGAAACCTGGGGAAAATCGATCGTTGAACAGCTAGCTAAAGATCTACAAACTGAGTTTCCCGGTATTAGTGGCTTCTCATCCCGGAATATCTGGCGGATGCGGGATTTTTACCTGTCGTATCATGCCAATGAAAAACTGTCACCATTGGTGGCAGAAATTAGTTGGAGCCATAATCTGGTGATTATGGAGAAATGCAAAGACGACCTGGAGCGAGAGTTTTATCTTCGGATGACTCGCAAGTTTGGGTGGACCAAGAATGTTCTGATCCACCAAATCGAGAACCAGACCTATGAGAAGACCTTGCTGAATCAGACGAATTTTGAGGTGGCGGTCGCAGAGAAGTACCGTAACCAGGCCAAGCTGGCAGTGAAGGATGATTACGTGTTCAGCTTCCTGGAATTAGGATCGGAGCATTCCGAGCGAGAGCTAGAAACAGCGATTCTGGCTAAGGTACAACCGTTTTTACAGGAAATGGGAGGTCTATTCAGCTTCATTGGTAATCAACAACGACTAGAAGTCGGGAACCGCGAATATTACGTCGATCTGTTGCTATACCACCGTGCCCTGCGTTGTCTGGTGGCGATCGACCTCAAAATTGGGGAGTTTGAGCCGGAGTACATTGGCAAGATGCAGTTTTACCTGGCAGTGCTAGATGACAAAATGCGAATGCCTTTCGAGAACCCTTCTATTGGGATCATTCTCTGCAAGTCAAAGGACAAGACGACGGTTGAATATGCATTAAAGGATGCCACGAAACCGATCGGGGTCGCAACCTATCGCACTTTCTCTGCCTTGCCTCAAGAGTTACAGGGACAACTCCCTGAACCTGAGCAAGTCGCAAAATTATTGGAAGGAATTGAGTAAATCAGTATTTCTTTTTTTCTTGATTTCTGTAAATCCTTATATAAGGAAACACGGAAACAAATCTATGGCGCAAAAATAATACAGTGGCAAGGTTTATTTCCTCTAATCTCAATTGGTTTCCCCAGCGAGTAGGGACTACCCAATCGATCCGTCAAGCCCAGGAACGGTTGGAGTTTCCATTCAATTGGTTTCCCCAGCGAGTGGGGACTGTTGACACCTCTCTAAGAGATGGTGTGATTCCGGTCGGTTCGGGTGCCTCACGTTTCCATTCAATTGGTTTCCCCAGCGAGTGGGGACCGGGTGTTGAACTGATTGCTGTTCCCCCTGCCTACACCAGCCAAACCTGCCACGTCTGCAAGTTTCCATTCAATCGGTTTCCCCAGCGAGTGGGGACGACACGAATACTCCGGTGTTCAGCGGCCCGTTCGTTATGGTGTTTCCATTCAATTGGTTTCCCCAGCGAGTGGGGACGTTAATTATGGATTCCAAATTGTCTCGCGCACTAGCCAACAAGTTTCCATTCAATTGGTTTCCCCAGCGAGTGGGGACTGATCACCAGTCTGAGGAGTGGGAGTACGAACTAGACGAACAAGTTTCCATTCAATTGGTTTCCCCAGCGAGTGGGGACTCAATACGGCTTGAGTGTCCTGTGCTATGGGCACATTCATGGCAGTTTCCATTCAATTGGTTTCCCCAGCGAGTGGGGACTTTCTAGTGAGTCCTGAAAAGTTCTCATTAGAAACACTGTTTCCATTCAATTGGTTTCCCCAGCGAGTGGGGACTTCCGGTTATTACAGTATTCACTGCTAAGACTTTAGATGTTTTAGTTTCCATTCAATTGGTTTCCCCAGCGAGTGGGGACCTTATCAGAACATTGGGATGCGCCTTGTGGTAAGGGATGGGAGTTTCCATTCAATTGGTTTCCCCAGCGAGTGGGGACGCAACGTAAAGCTGGATTATTCCAATCCATACTGGGTTTCCATTCAATTGGTTTCCCCAGCGAGTGGGGACTTTGAAACTGCCTCAAGTGCCCCAAGCCGTCAGGGGAGGAATCTTTTCCAAGTTTCCATTCAATTGGTTTCCCCAGCGAGTGGGGACATTAGGGGCACTTTGGCAGCTACACGGTATTACCGTCATCCCTGTTTCCATTCAATTGGTTTCCCCAGCGAGTGGGGACTACTTTGATCGCGTGTATCTACAAGGTGTTAATTTCGTAAAGTTTCCATTCAATTGGTTTCCCCAGCGAGTGGGGACAATTCAGCGGGGTACTGGAAAGACACGATGGGAGTTGTGTTTCCATTCAATTGGTTTCCCCAGCGAGTGGGGACTGATGAGCCTAAATACAGCAACATCCCCGGTCGTGATAAGTTTCCATTCAATTGGTTTCCCCAGCGAGTGGGGACCTGTTAGTTGAAGTAATTGTGAGACAAAAGGGTGGAAGTTTCCATTCAATTGGTTTCCCCAGCGAGTGGGGACACTTTAGTTAAGTAGACGTAAGTGCAACATGATACGAGTTTCCATTCAATTGGTTTCCCCAGCGAGTGGGGACTCGACCGTGCAACTGTGGCAGCGGTGATCGCTGGACAAGTTTCCATTCAATTGGTTTCCCCAGCGAGTGGGGACGCTAGAATTTCGCAATGGCGCAAACTCAGTCAAATCTAGCAGTTTCCATTCAATTGGTTTCCCCAGCGAGTGGGGACTCGGTGAGGCATTCTATCGGATTCGATTCAAAGAACAGTTTCCATTCAATTGGTTTCCCCAGCGAGTGGGGACATTGCCGTCGAATCAGAAGCCGAATCGGAAAATGTCATCGGTGTTTCCATTCAATTGGTTTCCCCAGCGAGTGGGGACCCAAGAAAGTTGTTGAAGTTTCATTCGTGAACAACGCTGTTTCCATTCAATTGGTTTCCCCAGCGAGTGGGGACAGGACACGGAAATCATGCTGCATCTTGCGGTTACTAAAGTTTCCATTCAATTGGTTTCCCCAGCGAGTGGGGACTGAATGAAATCGGGTATTAGTGATGGATGTAAATGCAGGTTTCCATTCAATTGGTTTCCCCAGCGAGTGGGGACAAAACTCTGGCTTTATGCACAGGACATTGGAACCTTAGGTTTCCATTCAATTGGTTTCCCCAGCGAGTGGGGACATGTCAAGCAAGCAGATGCTAACTTCATGATGGATTTCATATCCGTTTCCATTCAATTGGTTTCCCCAGCGAGTGGGGACTGTGCGCCATATACGATCTGCGGATTTACTGTGCCAGTTTCCATTCAATTGGTTTCCCCAGCGAGTGGGGACGTCTAGACTCCCGTCAGACAAACTAGCGCTATTGCATTCCGTTTCCATTCAATTGGTTTCCCCAGCGAGTGGGGACAAAGAAGAGTGAATGCAGGAGGATCAATCTGGTAATACCAGGTTTCCATTCAATTGGTTTCCCCAGCGAGTGGGGACATAGGTGTGGCAAGTTCTCACCAAAGAACTCTAGAATCTGCGTTTCCATTCAATTGGTTTCCCCAGCGAGTGGGGACGCCTGGGGCAAGGAAAAGCACCCAGACGCAAGCCAGCATCGCCGTTTCCATTCAATTGGTTTCCCCAGCGAGTGGGGACTCCCCCCTATTGAAACCCAGATTTCATCGGAAATCCAGGCGGCATTTGCGAGGGATCGGAATTGAGACATATTTCTATAATCAAAAAAATAGTTAAAAAACTTGGAAACCCTTACCGGGAAAGCTATCGAGGGTTCGATCAACAGAATCGGGGTTTCCAGCATTTTAGCGATCCCTCGCGACTCAGTTAGACAATGACAGAACCTGGCACTTGAGCGATCGGCACACCACCCCAAACCTCCACCTGCGATCGGGTATGCCCCGACAACGGATAAAATCGGATACTGTCTTCCTCCGGTTTCACCCGTTGGCGTAACCGCTGGCGCAACTCCCCATACTTCTCAGCCGTCAGCACACAAGCCTGGTGCAGCCACCGTTACGGCAGCCATGCCATCCACATTAAGGCGCAACTCCCCATACTTCTCAGCCGTCAGCACACACTCAAACACACTATACTGCACCCGCCGACCATAGCCCTCCAACAAATCAGCCACCTTCTTCCGGCGCTTATCACACGGAATATCGTAAGTCACCACATACAACAGCATTTATCGAATCAAATAGGGTTGATATCCCACACCAGGGTTGTAAACAAACTGCTTATACGCCTTCACCTGTTGAGTCAACAAATCCCAGCGCGGCTGGTCTACATCCTCCGTTTGTAACGGCTCCTCCATTCGCTGCACAAATGCCCGCAAAAACTTCTTCCGTCCGGCATCATTCAAATAACACCCACCATCGTGATACTCAAAATCCGTATCAGCATTTACCACTCCCCGATTCACCAGATACAACACCAACGAATCAACCACCGGCGCACGAAACTCCTCAATCAAATCAGATGCTAACGCCGCATGACGCTCCGACCCCTGATGTAGACACGCCTGGTACGGGTCAAGCCCCTGTAACTCAATCAAACTCAGCAGATGATTCCAGAGAATTTGATAACCAAAACTCAGCATCGCATTGACCGGATTCCCCGGTGGTCGCCGCGATCGTGCCAAAAACACAAATCCATTTCCCGTCAAGCATTCACCAAATGCTGTGAAATAACTCGCCGCTCCCGCCCCCTCCATTCCCATCAACCGCTCGATCGTTTCCGCCTTCCCTGCCTGCTCCAGCAAATATTCTAAACTTTGGATCGCAAACGCAATCACCTCCGAAGGTCGCCGTCGTTGTTGCCGTTGCAAAATCACCCGACTATTACGAAGCTTTGCCTGAACGATCGTTTGAGCCACCTTCAAGCGATCGACCGCTAAAAGTTGCTGTTGATGGCGTGAGAGAGAACGATAGCCCCGCTCGATCGGGAGAATCCGACCATAACAACGCCCCATGCGCGACAGATATGCGATTGGGACATCCCGTTGCAAACAAGCCCGAATCAATTGTGTCGTCACCTGCGACTGACCAAAGATCAGGATTTGCTCCAACAATGGCAACTGCACCTGATCTAGAACCGTTTTTCCCTGCTTCAGCAGCACCTTTTCCTGACTAATCGACAGATAACAGCCCTGTTGGGAAACATAAAGTGTTCGCATGATAGTTAGGTAGAATCTTGCCGTGTGGATTGCCAAAAACCTTTCGCCACACCTCATTCCTACCGATTAACTCCAACAGCAAAGACTCTTTTCCAGTTGCGGTTTTCGCTGAACTTCCTGGCTTTAGTACAGGCTTTCTTCGGTAATTTCCAGAAAACAGCTAACTGCGATCGTGTTACTGATGTGATCGTAGTGCGCGATCGAGTAAATCACAAATCTGCTGATTCAAGCGATCGAAAGGGCTATCTGGAGGTATGGGAGTTGCCTTCAACAGCACCTTGCGTAAATCCGCCATAACTTCATGTTCCTTGTCGATCGCAGAAATTCCTCTGAATCCGTGGACATAATCATTTCGTTGATCACAATATTCATTCAGCCGTTGGATTGCAGGCAAAATATCAGCGAACTCAGAGAAATACTCTAGAATCACCATTAACAGGTAGCGACTCATAAACCCTTCTAACTTCAGATCGCTGCCGTTGGGAAACCGATAAGCTTTTAGATAAGTAAACAGTTGCCCTGCCTGAAACTGTTCAACTGCCTCCCAGCAGGAGATAGTTTCAGCTTTCTTCCGAGGAATGGCTAACCCGACTTGATACTGCACCAGAAACTTGGGAATACTCTCCAGTAGCCTGAAAATATCGACTAGAAAATCTGAATATTCTTTGCGTTTTAGTCGAGTTAGGGCTTTGAAATAAGCCTCGCATAATAGCGCCTTATCATTTGCCTCTTCAACCTCATATCTACGCTGTTGATCTTGGCGAGGAATCAGTTTCAAGCGATCGCTCAATTTCTTAGAACTCAGAGCTGTGATCTCCTGTTGCAGTTGAGGATACGCCTTCGCTTGTGGCTGGAGCACATCATAGGCGCGATCAAAATCTAATGATAGGCGGCAGCGCCCGTACTGTAAGAGCGCAACAAGTGGTTTAGAGATCAAGTTACTTTGTCGCAACGTGACTAATGCCGCAGAATAGTCATAATCCTGAATCTGTTGCTTAATCAGCTTCAAGTCAAATTCATTTTTCAGGACATTGACATCATCTCTAAACACTAAAAGCTGCCCCGGCTTCATCTGCTTAGGATTCCGTACCTGCCACAAATGGCTACGCTGCACATAGCCTGATGCCTGTAAAATTCCCCAAGAAGACTTCATCGCCGGAGTTCCAGACGAGGCATTAAACTCTAAAGTATCTGCCTCAGCCTGCTCCTGTTGCGCGAGCTCTACAGCTCTACGAACCTCCTGCACCGCTAAACCCTGATTGATTGGATCAAGGGACAACGCCTCACTAACTGGAACAACTACGATTGCCTCCTCAGCCAAACCCTGTTCAGATAACAGCCAATGCTGAGTATCGATCGCGTTTTGCTCCGTTGCTTCTGTATGCAGCAAGATAACTCGCTTGATCTCGCACTGAATCTCAACCAGGTGCTTGATCAAACTGACGATCGATCCAGGCTTTTCTGTATCGTCTGAATAGGGGTCTTGATTACCCACAAACGACAAAATAAGACTTGCCATAGCTGTAAAGAGTTAACAATCAGAGGAAGCTAGAGGTTAGCGATCGCGTTTACCAATTCCTCATGCACTTTCACCATTAAACTAGCATCTTCCAATGTTGCAAATCCTTCAGTAAGGTCTTCTTTTACGACACAATTAAGAAGATTTTTGAGCTTAATTTTCCACTCTCTTATACTTTTCTCACGTTCAGCTATATCTTCCAAATTTTCCGAACAAAAAATTCCCCAATAAGTACATAAATCGGCAAAAGATAAGCCTTTAACTTGATGAATAGCAGCATTTCGCTTGTCCCGAACATTACCTTTTCCAAAGAACACATTCAAGCATGAACAACTACCTTTATAGTCAGCATAGTTAAATGCCTTAAATAAACTACAAAGATTAAAGAAGCTAAACTCGACCTTATCTTCGTTTTTAATTTTCTCTTCACGTGCACTCTTTTCCGCTATTGTTTTAAATTTTGACTGAATCCCTGAAATTGCCTTCTTTCTATCTCCTGCCAGTTCCAGAAAACGAGGGTCATCTAAAATAGTTTCCTTAAAGAAAGGGACGCTGTCACCCTCACCTTCTTCAAAATGATCTGCTAACTTTTGAAACCCCCATTGAGCAAAGATATATTCAAAGGCTCGGAAAGAATGAAAAAATGCTTCGACAATGTTGTCTTGCTTCTCGCGAATGACAGCAAGATAGGCTTCCTCATAGGCAATCCACCACCAGTTTTCTTCTCTTGTTCGCTCTGCTACCTCAGATGCGAACTTTGGATAGTGCTTCAGACAATCACGAAAGTCACTAAACTTGGCAACATTCCAGTTTTTCGCAGCGTTGAGCAGAGTTTTGATAACTTCATTCTCTTGAATATAATCTCCAATCAACGCTTCTACACCTGCATAGTTATAGCTACCCTCACCCAACAAAGCTTTTGCTTCTTGGATACGGATGCCACGCAGATAGCTGGAACCTTCAAGTGGTTTTTCAGGTAAGGCAGGATTGTATTCATTACTGACAACAAACTTGACGCGATCGCCAAACTTCGCCAAACTGCAAAACTGCACCGCAGAAGAAATAGCTGGAGTACCTGCCTGGTGGCTAACGTAGACCATTTCTCCTGGATTAATCTGAATCGGTTGATCTGCGATTTTCAAGACATAGAATTTACGTTGCACCAACTCTAGAATTGAATTCCAGCTATCCAGACTTTGTTCCTGAGTAGTCGGTTCTAGTTGAATAAACTTAACGAATTCATAGGGGATTTTTGGGAATCTATCTTTGAAGTATCGCTGCAAAATTGGCTTTAGTTCACAGGTGTCTTGCCAATAGGGACTCTTGGATTTGCTGCATTGGAGATCGCCAAAGATAGCTGATTGGTCAGTAAGTAAAACAGCGATCGCTTCTGGTGCTGGATACTTTTCTGGGTTTTTCCTAAATACATCTACAAAGTTATCCAATAATGGAAACGTTAGATAACTCCAAACTTCCTGCTGAATATCTTCAGGATTAGCTTTGTAAACTCGCCTTTGTATAGTAGCCGAGAAAAAATGGTCGTTAAGGACAAACTGTCCCACTTACGATGACTGGGCTGGCTGCAGTAAGCAAGCAGAAACAACGCAAAATCAAGCTTTTACAGCATCAACTGTCCCAGAAACAGTTAAAAACGGGACAGTTCGACTCATTGGGCATAAAACCAAACTGATTGCTGAAAGTCTTATTCCGTAAGGCTTCTAGCCTTAGCGACCAAAATTTCTCCAATGCTATACAAAGGCGCACAAGACAAATTTTATGAGGAATTATGGTTAACCATTGAATTGATCGGAGCAGTACGGCTAAGGCTTACTATCGAGCTGGCCAAGTGCAGTTGCAAAAACACTTTGATGATTGGTCAGCGTATTTAGAGGAAGCCTGTGGCGTTGCAGCTGCCTACGGGATTGAGCTGACCCCTGAGGAAGTAGAAGCGGCGATCGAATGCCTGTTTGAACTGAACCCCAAAAATTGCTGGAATTTGCTGTGTTGTGATTTTGAACCTGACGATCACTCCTCGCTCATCCGGGGCATCTTATCTGAGCGCTATCCGTACCTGCACATTTCTGAAGCGATGGCGCAGTATATTGCGGTCAGTTTACAAATCCAGTTCAGGAAGACGCGATCGCCCCTGCCCTGGCATCAAATCGAGGACACGATCGCGTTTTATCTCACGACTTAACCAACTCACCGGCAATGGTGCTTTTGGTTGAGCCGTGCACCAGCATCGAACTCACGATCCCACGACTTGACCATTACCGAGGAGTGGGATGCTGAGTTTGGTGGCTTGGAGACGATCGCTTGTCCGAATCGCGGACAAGGGGGAGAACGCATTGAGGTCGAGATGAATTCGATTCCAAGAAAAATTTCAGTCTAGTCCCCCCAAGCCTACCACCGGTGGGAGAATGGGTGACTAGGGTTGAGGTGGAATGGATCGTTGACTCTTCAGCGGAGAACGGCGAGACCGAATGCTATGCTTGCCGATGGCGGCACGAACGGCTGGGACTGGAACACTGAGAGTCGGGTGGTAGGGGAGCGCTCCCAGTGGTCGCAGGGCATAAAACTCTGCTTTGAGTTGAGCCAGAAAACGTTGGTGGCGCTCAAACTGCAACTGTCGCCAGGTTTGCTCAGCTTGAAATCCGTCTGCGATATCCGGTTGGGGTGACATGGTGCTTCTCCTGCCAAGGCAACGAAATTAGGCTCTACGATACTCCAAGTGGTGCAGAATGAACCCCTGTTGCAGGAATAAATCTTGTGAGTGTTTTGGGACTAGATCAGCGGTTCAGAGTCCAAATCGCTGACACACGGACTGATAGCGTTCTCTAGCTCGGAGGTAGCGGCGACTCTCACCGGCAGAGATATCCCAAAAGGCTTTGATGAAGGCGTTTTGCCCAGTAATGCCCTGCTGCCGATACTCCAGAATCAGCGATCGCAGCGTCATATCCTCCAGTCCATCAATTTCGGGAAACTCCAATTCGGGTGATTCAGCTTCAGCATCAGGCTGATTTTCCCCGGATGGAGGGGCATGGGCTGAATCGAATTCGGGCGATTCGGGTGAATTCGATTCGCTCAAATCCTGTTGCCAACAGCGTTCTAGCATGGTTCGGGCGTCTGAATTCGATTCGGAATGAATTCGGGATGGATTCGGCGGCGATTCGGGCGAATGACCATAGAATGGCAGCCGATAGAATCCGGCGGGAGCCAGGGTGGTGAGAACAATTGGTTCAGCTATCGTTAGTTCATATAGGGCATCGAGTTGCACTCTAAACTCTCTTGCCCGTTTGCCCGTGATCTGATACTTCAGTAAGTCTTCCAGGCTTTCCAGCGCGCCATTCCGACCTAGTGCCAGGAAGCTGAGAGAGTCCAACACGCCCGTATTCCAACCCCAATCCTCCACCCGGCTGGTGTGGGCTGTAGCTCTGAGATAGACTTTTTCTGCGGCCCCTTGGAGCAAAATGCGCTTTGAGCGCCGGGCAAAGGCTTTGGCCACTTCCTCTCCCTTCTTGCCGGTGCCCGTATCCCGACAGGCATCGAGAATCAAATTGTATTCGTCAATCAACACGCTGATCGTTGGGTGCGGCTGCCCTGGGACTTCTTGGCGATCGGTGAGTTCGTCGAGAATCTCATCTAAGGCGGCAAAGGCATTCGGCACCCGCTCCGGAATGTTCACATGCACGTACTGGATGCCTGGGATCGCTTTCAGGCGTTTATCGCCTTTGCCATCTAGCACGAGCACCTGATGCCCAGCGGCTAAGGATTCTTCGATCGCTCTGACTAACAAGGTGGTTTTACCCGATCGAGTTTTGCTGACCATCGCCACATGACCGTCGAGCTGCACCATTTCAGTCGCTAGATTTCGATGGGGAGGTAAGGGGGCATGTTGCTGCTGTGGAGTTGTCCCCATGGGCATTTCAGTCGCTGGTGGGTAGGTGGGTGACGGGAAGAATTGGGAGCTGAGCTGTTGCTTATAGTAGGCGGCTTCAGTGGCAATTTGGTGCTGGGCCAGTTCTTGCTGCATCAGTCGGGAGGCGCGATCGTAGCTCTCTTGCTCCTGTAATTCCTGGCAGCGCTTAACATAAGTGGCACTGACGCCGATGCCCATTAGGTAGGTCAGCAGCCGTTCCCACGGTTTCATATTGGCGATGTAGCTAGGCGCTAGCCAGAGGGCTAATGTCAAAGCACAGGCAAATCCCACCTCGGCAGCAGTCGGTAGATCGTCCTTAGCTACGCTTTGCCAGAGCGCTTTTAGCCAATCCATAGACTTACCCCAAGACCCAAAATGATGACGATCGCAGCTCCGACTAACACCGCCCAGTAGACTTGCAGGTTGAGCTTGAGGTAGGCGGCAATTGGTGCACAAATGAGCCAGGACAGGGCATAGAGCACGATCGCGACCACCAGCAGAATGACAATGAACTGGCGGGATACTGGCAGATGGACGAAGAGCCAATGGAGTAAGCCCACTATCAGTAGTCCCAACTCACCTAGTAACAACAGTCGCAGCGATCGCGCCATTTACCACACTCCCTGAATCTTGCTCTGTAATTTCTCAATCTCTTTGTCTGTCTTACTTTCGGTCTTCATTAGGTTGGTGCCTAAGCGGGCGTATTTACCTCGCAACCCATGCAAGTGGTCTGCCAGGTCAGCGTTGGCTTCCTGTTTGCCATATTCGACATCGGCAACAACTTGTTCGTATTCCCGGTGCCGCCGATGCAGCTTGCCATCGGTGCGTTCAATTTTTTCCATGGCGGTATAGGCTCGACTGGCGTAACGATATTGGTCAGCGGTCTTTGTAGCTAATTCTTCCAGGGCGACGGCTTCCTCCTCCGAAAAATAGCGCGGGGCGGTCAGCACTGGCATCGAGCGGAAGCTGTCAAAGGTGCCAGGGTTCTCTGGCGTGATGGCAGTCGGGTCGGATTTGAATACGCGATCGGGGGTGAGGGAGTGCTTCCCTTGAACTAAGGAGAGTCCCCCACTGCCTTGCCCATTAATGGCTCTGAATAGTCGTCCAAACATTGAGGCAACTCCTAGAGAATGAACGGAATCAAAATCAACAGAACGAGAAACACTTTGACGAGCAGTTGAGCGATCGGGTCATTCCCGAAATTGTCCGCATTACCTTTCCCGCTTGACTTCCCCGACCGACCCAACCCGATCGACCCGAATCCTGAACCGGACAAAGCTGGTTTGGGGCGTTTGAAACCTGCCAATTTCTCTGATAGTTTACTTAGCTGGCTTTTGGGCTGGCTCGGGCTGGTCGTCGTGGTTGTGGTTGGAGTGAGCAGGTTCCAGTGAGGCAGCCGAAATTTAGGCAACTTGAGCCTGGGAAACTTTTTGAGCTGAAGTTTGAACTGAGCTTTGGATGCAGGTTGAGTTTGCGTCCCTGGCTCAGAACTGATAAACCCTGGTGTGGCATAGACCGGGTAGTGTTGATGCACTGCTAGCCCTCGCGGTTGATGGACGATCGCACCGGGCGGTTGAGGCGAGATCGCAGCGCCGGGAGAACGAACGATCGCACCGGGATCAGCTTCAGAGATCGGTAGACCGAGACGATCCTTAAAGCTCCCATCTAGCAACAATTCTCTGGCTGTAACGGGTGTATAGCTTGGGCGTTGCGGTCGTTGTCGTCTAGGAATCGGTGGCGGCTCAAAGTCCATAACGTACCTGTACAATCTTCGACTGGGTTTGTTCGGGTAAGGGTGTAGTTGGAGCTGTGGATTCTCGGACTTGGACTCGCTGGGGAGGACTAAGCATGACTTGAGCGACCCACCCGCGTTCGCCGTTCCATTCCGCTTCCATCCAGACCTCGCCATCGCCACGAATGCTATTCCCCGTCAGGACTACTGCCGTATTGCAGGGAATCACATTGGAGATCGCGGCATTATCCAGACTGGGAACGGTGCGGAAATTTGCTCCTACAAAGTTCTGGCAACGGGTGACAGTGGCGGCTAAAACTTCCCGTTCAATTGCCACTGGCTCAGGACTGGGAACACTGGGAAATTCTGGGGTTGTCGTTGGGCTTGGGGTTGGGTGGACTACGATCGCCTGCTGAGTAGCTGCCACTGGCAGGTGGTGAGGAAATGGTAGGCGAGCTGCCCCCATCAAGCCTAGATTAATCGTGACCACAGCCAACATAAGTTTAGACATAGCGGTTCACCCCTGGTAGGCTACTGTGATTCGGTCGCAGGCTGGCAACGGCGGCGAAAGTTCCGATCGCAAATAGAGAAACCATGCAAACCATAAACACTAGCTCGACGAACCCGAAGGCATCCCAGTAGTAGCCGCTAGAGTTGTTCTCTACGTTGACCCTAATGTTGATCGGTGCTTTAGACTCTAGTTCTGGTTGCGATTGATAGGTCGGCTGAGATTGCTGCTGATAAGCGGTCTGCATCATCCGGAGTCGTTCATTCTCTAGCTGCGATCGCTGTACTTCCAATTCATCTCGCTTCAGTTGCAGTAGTTCAAGCAGTCGCGGGTCACTGAGAAGGTTGCCGGAAACTGGAGCAGGTTCTAAAGCTGACTGATGGTAAGCGGCTAATTGCCAAGGCTCCTGATAGGTCGGTGGCTCTGCTTGCCTAGGTTGCCATTGAGATTCATGAATGGCTGTAGTTTGGGGTCTGGGAATGATGGCGTAACTTGACTGGCTGACGATCTCTTGATGCAGTTGGTCAGACCGATCGCTGCACACGAGGTCGCAGAGCGCCAACACTCCGGTTCTTGTGTAGAAATGTCGTCGAACGCGATCGCTACCAATCTCCTCAATCCAGTGAACTCCTGGCTGTAATCGGCTTTTGAATTTAGTCAGTTGATGTTGGCTGATGCCCAATGCCGCTAGCGTGAGCGCGGTCGGTAACAGCCAAGTGTGCTGTGGATGGGGAATAGTTTGCTTGAGGATGGGTGCAAACATGGCATTTCCTGATGATGGGGAAGGCGGTCTACAGGGGCAATGCGCCGACGATCGAGGTGGGGGAGATCGCCGGAAAAGCAAATTCGGGAATAGCAAAATCAGCGGTCAGGTCTTCGACCTCGATAAAGGTGGGTGGAGTGGGCAGGAGTGCAGCTAGTTCTTCACCGAGGTAAGCCATGAAGTTATGGGGACGGGCGGCGATATGGGTGGCGACTTCTCTGGCTAAAGCCCGATCGTGCTGATGCATCCGGTCGAGCAACTGGGTGGCTTGTCCAACTAAAGCCGCGTTACTGGCATCAAGGGTCGATTTGATATGGTTTTGGTTGGCGGCTGTGCGCTCCGCTAATGTGGCTGATACCTGTTCTGAGTTGCGTTTCGGACGTTTTGCGGTGGGCAGGTTGCCGTTAACGGAATCCTTCAAAGCGTCGGTATTAATGGGCATGGTGTTCTAGTTCCTGAAGCAATAAGGTTTTGAACTTAGCGAGCGATCGGCAGCGTTTGAGAAACAGAACTAATCGGGTCAACACTTGCAGGTCGGAAACGGAATACATTCCGGAGTCGTTTGGCTCAATACATAACTCCTGAAGCCACCAGTGCAAGGTCCGTTCTGGAACTCGCCTCCCCCGCACTCTGGCAAGCTGCCAGCGCAGTTCTGCAAGGGAGTACCACTGGGCTTCAAGAACTTGGGGGGAGGGCATGACAGTCTCATTCGTTGCCGGTTGATTGCAAGTGCATTACACCTGCAATGAATCTTTGCACTGATACTAGCCGATCAGCTACTAATTAGCAACTAATCAGCTAAAATTACTAACATTCAGCTACATCGGAGTAGTATTAATGCAACAGATAAGTAAGTTAGAAGATGTGAGCAAGCGAGTTTTCATTACAATCCCTGACGCTGTTTTTGCAGATCTCGAAGACTGGGCCGACCAGCAAGGCAGACCAACGGCTAACCTGGCTGCCTTCTTGGTTGAAACTGCAATTAGACAAGCTAAGGACAAGGGGGAGTACAAGCCTCATTCTTCTAATGACACCGACAAGTAGAGGCGATCACCATGACACTAACCGCAGTGAAATGGACCGTTGATGAATATCACCGTTTGATTGACGCAGGATTTTTAGATAACAAGCACGTCGAGCTACTGGATGGAGCCATTGTCGAGATGTCACCAGAAGGGATACCTCATGCTGACTTAAGTGATGAAGCCGGAATCTATCTACGGGGATTGTTAGGCGAGCAGGCCAAGGTGAGAGAGGGCAAGCCGATTACCTTGCCGAATCAGTCCGAGCCAGAACCGGATCTCTGTATTTGCCAGAACATCCGATATAACGCGCACCATCCTTATCCTGAGAACATCTTCTGGGTCGTGGAGTACTCCAACTCCAGCCTAGAAAAAGATTTGACGGTGAAGCCGATCATCTACGCCAGCGCAGGCATTCCTGAATATTGGGTCGTCAACCTGAAAGCCCAAAAGGTCATTGTTTTTCGCGACCCTATGGATGGGGAATATCAGCAAAGACAAACCGTCAGCCAGGGCAGCATTACCCCTCTAGCCTTTCCCGATATCGTAGTTGCGAGCGATCGCTTAGTTGAGTGAGGCGATCACCTCATTTCAGTTACTTTTCCCAAGCAGCCCAACCAAAGTCCGAAAAGGCGAAGTCGGGATCGACGCAACGACTCAGGAGTAGAACCGCCCACATCACAGTCGATACAAAAGATCATGAGATCTATCCAGAGGATTTCGTCTAAGATCCCTTCAGCCCAGAAAACAGTTCTATGAGTTTTACAAGTTCACAACCACCGATCGAGATTGCCCCTTGCCAGGAGGGGAGTGGTTTGACTTGTCCAGCTTGCCCCTTTGTAACGATGCCAGGAGGGTGGTTATGGTCTAGGTAGCCCTAGAAGCCCAAAACCCCCACTGCGGAAACAGTGAGGGCATCAAGCTTCAAGTATTAGTTTCATAAATTTGGGGGACGCTAACCCACAGCTTTACCAGGGCAAAAAGTTAGCTAACCCGAGTGGGACAGGATCTACCGACGCTACTTAGACGTTGGATAGGTTTTCCTATGCCAATTTTAGGGTCTATTTGTCCAATGGTGCAACTTTTTTGGATAAATACCCTGGCTGCTGCATGGGCGTCCCGCCTCTACTCATTTCATTGATTCGGGACACCCTTCTATGCTCTACCCCCAGCATCTCCAAGAATTTTCGGCTAGCGCGATCGCGCCCCCTCTGGCAGAACTTAACTTTCATTCCACTGATGACTCCTGGTTCATCCGGGAATGGCTGAACTGGAAAGCCAATGAGCGTTGGAAACCTTGCCCCTTTGAGTCGGGCTGGTATTGTCACACGCTGGATCCCCTGACGGGAGAGCCACGCCATTGGGGACCGTTTAAGCCTGACACCCCCTTGGTCAATCACCAAAAGGGCAAGAATCGGAAATATGAGCATCCGGCGGGTTACGAAACTCTGGCAATTTTTTTGGAGGTGGATCCAGTCACCTGGGCTGCGATCGCTCAACGGCAGGGAGTCCCCATCACGCCATTGATGTTACGGCTGAGAGATCGCAATCCTGCCCCCCATTTTTGGGACTGGGTGTGGGCACACAATCTGCCGATCGTGATTTGTGAGGGAGCGAAGAAAGCAGCGGCGTTGCTGAGTGCGGGCTATGTGGCGATCGCCCTGCCAGGAGTCTGGAACGGTCGCCGCAAACGTCAGGGCAAGACGCCGGAGCACTTGATTCCTGACTTGCAACACTTTGCTACCCCAGGACGGCAAATCTTTTTCTGCTTTGACCATGATCCCAAGCTGAAAACTCAGCAACAGGTGAGCCATGCTTTGATTCGGACGGGTAACTTGTTTGAAGCAGCTGGTTGCCAGACAAAAGTAATCCGTCTGCCAGGACCAGAAAAAGGGGTAGACGATTTCATTGTGGCGCGGGGAGCCGAGTCGTTTGATCAGCTTTACCTGGACGCGATCGGGCTGGCCCAGTATGAACGCAGTTGTCAGCATAGGTTAATGGGCTATCGCCTCACCTATCCGATCGCCCTGGATATCCATCAGCGCTATCTGGTGCAGCCGGTGGATCCAGCTACTGCCAGACATACCCAACCTCTCCCCACCCAAGGCGTACTGGCAATTCATGCCGACATGGGCACGGGCAAAACAGAACTCCTGAAGCAGATTAAGCTGGCTCACCCCCAGGCTCGGATTCTGAATCTAGGTCATCGGATTGCCCTGTTACGCAACCTGTCTACTCGGCTGGGGACTGCGATTTATTCGGATTATGGCTGGAATATGTGGCAGGAACAATTCCTCAGTTTGACAGCCGATTCGCTACATAAGCTGAAAACCGAGGGGAACACTTATGATTTCGTGTTTCTGGATGAGTGTGAGCAGTTCATTCAACATTTACTCACCTCGTCTACCTGCAAGGAGCATCGTCACGCCATCCTGCAAGCGCTGAAGCATTTCATCTACTCGGCGGGTTGTATTGTGCTCTCCGATGCCCATCTGTCGGATGTTTCGCTTCAGTTCATCCTGTCCATGCGCCCAGACCCGCAGGAGCAACCATTCATTATCCGGAATCGTTACAAAAATGGCGATCGCCGGGTGTTCTGGTACGAGGGTAAAGATAAATCTGGCATTGTACAGCAGATCAAAGCCGCACTATTTCAGGGCGATTGCATCATTGTGGCGTGCGATGGCTTGGAGTTTTCTAAAGACCTGGCAGAAGCGTTACAAACTCGGTTTGTCGAGAAGCAGATTGTCTGCATTAACTCGGAAACCTCGAATGAACCGTGGGCGCGATCGCTGATCGAATCGATCAATGAACCGGGCAACCTGGACAAAATTGACTGCCTGATCTACTCTCCTTCGGTTAACACGGGGGTCAGTATTGATGTCCCACACTTTGATCAGGTATTTGGCGTATTTGGCGGGGGGTCGCTGGCAGGGACGGATTGTCTGCAAGCCTTGAACCGTTATCGTCCCAAGGTGGATTGGCATGTGTGGGTGAATGGTCAGCCGATCGGCGGCTACCGTCCGACCAACCCAGAGCGGATTAAACGCCAGAAGCTGCAAGAAAATGATTTGGCAGGCTTTCTGTTAAAGATTATTCCGGGTACGGGGCAGAAGACGGTCGAGGACGAATTTGCCTGGGATGCCTGGGCAGCGATGCAGGCGCGCCGGAATGAGTCGTTGAATAACCTGCGGGGAGATGTACGTTATTTGATTGCGGCTCAGGGACATCAAGTGATTCCACTAGGAGACGAGACGGATTGGCAAACCCAGGAGGAGTTGCAAGTAGCCAGGGGCATCAACCAGCAGACCCGCTGCCAGGGGATCATTAATGCGGAGAAGATTTCTGCCACTGAAGCTCGACGCTTAGAGGCAAAGGAACGTCCGACGCTTCAGGACTACTACAAACTGGAACGCTATCGAATTGAGTTGGCATGGGGTCGGGCGGTAGATGCCGATCTGATTGCCCTGGATAACGGGGGACGTACCATGCGCCAGTTCACCTTACTGGAGGCATTATTAGCCGACCCTACTGAGGAAGGACTGATTCAAGGCAAGCGAGTGTTCTTCCCACCGCCACTGCTGGCACAGAAAGATCTGGGAGAACGCCAGAAACTACATCCACTGGACTGGAGAAATGATTCGGTGGGGTGGTCGATCCGGCGGGAGTTGGGGTTACACCTGTTCTTGGATCCAGAACGGGAGTGGCGGAATGATGATCCACTGTTGCAAGAGTTGGCGCAGAAAGCCCACCGCAATGCCCTGATCATCAAAGATTTTTTGGGCATCACGATTCCCCGCAATGCTACGCCGATTCGGGTCGTGCAGCAATTGCTGGACCAGGTGGGACTGAAACTGGTGTGTAAGCATCGGCAAGGCAGCAGGGGTCAACAAGTACGGGTGTACCATATTGACCCAGAGGTATGGCAGGTCGCTAGATCGGTATTGGAGTACCGCAAAACGCAGCGGCAGAGCCAATCTTTACCAACGGAGCGGGAACCATTGGCGGTAGTCACGGGAGGCTTTGGTGTACATGATTTAAATAAACAGGGGGCTATGACTACGGCAGCCGCATCCCCGGATGTGTTCCTAACGGAGGTGGCAGATAGTGTGGATATTGTGCAGCAATTGCTAGAGGTTCAGGACTGGGAAGCGTTGATAGCGTTCTGGCAGGGATTACCGCTCGCCCACAGAACTGAGCTTTGGGAAGTAATGTCTGAGCCATTGTGTCAGCAGTTAGCAGCGGTGTTGGGAGTCTCTAGCGATCGAGGTGGCATCGCCCCAGACATCAACAAACTGGAACCATTGCCACTAGACCGAACTATGGGGTCTGAATTGACCCCCGAGCCGGAGGATGTTGGAGGGAATCAGCGATCGTCAAGCGATCGCTGATTCCCTTTCCTTTCAATTAGTATCCCTAGTAAGCGGGGATGGCTTTATGTCTGGTGACGTGATGCCGACAGGCTTTGTCTTTGAAGGAGTGTTTCCATTCAATTGGTTTCCCCAGCGAGGGGGGACAAAGCATCGCACTTCATCACGGCTATCAACCAATCGCATTGCGTTTCCATTCAATTGGTTTCCCCAGCGAGTGGGGACGGGGAAAGTGACCAAAAAACTAACCCTCCTGCCTGAGACGTTTCCATTCAATTGGTTTCCCCAGCGAGTGGGAACCCAATTTAGCTGGAACGTTGAATACGCCTTGTTTGTGTTTCCATTCAATTGGTTTCCCCAGCGAGTGTGGACAACATCAAGAATCACCCGAAATCCAGTGGTCTGAATCGGGGTTTCCATTCAATTGGTTTCCCCAGCGAGTGGGGACATCCCTGGCTCTAAGAAGTTCGACGCTAGCAAGCTAGCAGATCAGTGTTGGTTTCCATTCAATTGGTTTCCCCAGCGAGTGGGGACTTGTATAGCCTTTATCACTCTGTTACTGGTGAGAAACGTTTCCATTCAATTGGGTTCCCCAGCGAGTGGGGACGAAAATTATTAACAAACTTGAAAAAGTTCGTGCCGCCAGTTTCCATTCAATTGGGTTCCCCAGCGAGTGGGGACTCCGGTACGTTTGTGCCCGGATACCGACTGTTTGGAGTTTCCATTCAATTGGGTTCCCCAGCGAGTGGGGACTATGGGGTATTACAGGTAAAAAAGCTGTCGAGTTAGTGTTTCCATTCAATTGGGTTCCCCAGCGAGTGGGGACGCTCCAGGTTTATTTTGTGCCGCAGTTGCTTGAGTTACAAGTTTCCATTCAATTGGGTTCCCCAGCGAGTGGGGACGTACTGCTTTATTAGCTGGTGCTGGCTATGCCGCATCTAGAACAGTTTCCATTCAATTGGGTTCCCCAGCGAGTGGGGACCATTTATTTCTACTACCTTCTACAAACAAACCTATGCAAATTAGTTTCCATTCAATTGGGTTCCCCAGCGAGTGGGGACTAGAGATGAAAGATTTCTTCTTAAGAACTCTACTGTCACATCTCTATAGTTTCCATTCAATTGGGTTCCCCAGCGAGTGGGGACGAGGCAGTTGGGCGGCAAAGAAACTGAGGTCAAGGGTTTCCATTCAATTGGGTTCCCCAGCGAGTGGGGACTGTACAGTCCTTACGATTTAGGTGGCGATGAGAAAGCTTTTGATAGTTTCCATTCAATTGGGTTCCCCAGCGAGTGGGGACGCATCGATTTGAACTACTTCCTACAAATGCTCCATTAAATTTGGTTTCCATTCAATTGGGTTCCCCAGCGAGTGGGGACGCAGGGAGTTTATCCCTATGTCTCCACATAAAGGTCATGTGGGATTGTTTCCATTCAATTGGGTTCCCCAGCGAGTGGGGACCCCTGATAGTAGTTTTACTGCTACTCTACCTATAGTGTTTCCATTCAATTGGGTTCCCCAGCGAGTGGGGACTTCCAGTTAGACGATGAAACGATTGCAGTTGTCCCTGTTTCCATTCAATTGGGTTCCCCAGCGAGTGGGGACACTGTCTTCCCGGTTGAAAATTCACTCTATATATAGTTTCCATTCAATTGGGTTCCCCAGCGAGTGGGGACCGAAAAGACCTCTGGCTTGCCAGTTTAGCCGAGTATATCGTTTCCATTCAATTGGGTTCCCCAGCGAGTGGGGACTGATGCTTCTGTAGCCACAGCTTATGTAGCAACTGGTTTCCATTCAATTGGGTTCCCCAGCGAGTGGGGACCTGATTGAATTCGTCAGCCGTAGGGAGGGTGATGCCTGTTTCCATTCAATTGGGTTCCCCAGCGAGTGGGGACCGCTTCTTAGCTTTTCTAGAAACGGAAGACGGTAACTTGATTCACTTCTGGTTTCCATTCAATTGGGTTCCCCAGCGAGTGGGGACTGCCTCGGCTGGTCTGCGTCAGGGAGATGTGATTACCCAGTTTCCATTCAATTGGGTTCCCCAGCGAGTGGGGACGAACTAGGAATCTTAATTATGCTCAAAGTCCTCTATAACGGGTTTCCATTCAATTGGGTTCCCCAGCGAGTGGGGACCTTCGTCTCAAACTGCACAGCGACATGCATGGCAGTTTCCATTCAATTGGGTTCCCCAGCGAGTGGGGACATCCGGTTCAGTTGCTCCCTGATTTCATCCGGCACGTCATCCGTTTCCATTCAATTGGGTTCCCCAGCGAGTGGGGACATCGCCTGTAAATAGCAGGTTGCCGTCGCAATCTTTCGGCGTTTCCATTCAATTGGGTTCCCCAGCGAGTGGGGACAGTTGTAGCAAAATAGCCTTATCTAACGCTTGTTTTGGGTTTCCATTCAATTGGGTTCCCCAGCGAGTGGGGACGCGATAAAGGTATTTGTAACGGTGTCGGTGGTAATGGTTTCCATTCAATTGGGTTCCCCAGCGAGTGGGGACTTGAACCCGTTCAACCTTCAACGATCGCGGCAACCCCATGTTTCCATTCAATTGGGTTCCCCAGCGAGTGGGGACCTGCGGTGCAAGTCACACTGCAATGATTGAACTTCCTAGCTCAATAGCTCAGTGTTTCCATTCAATTGGGTTCCCCAGCGAGTGGGGACCTCCGAAGTGCTAAACCGATTGAGAATCCCGCTTGAGTTAGTTTCCATTCAATTGGGTTCCCCAGCGAGTGGGGACCAACCCCAACGTGTTCAAGGCACTTGATAAAACCGGGGTTTCCATTCAATTGGGTTCCCCAGCGAGTGGGGACGATCTTGAAATATACAGACTCGTCCTCTCTATTTAGAGTTTCCATTCAATTGGGTTCCCCAGCGAGTGGGGACATCCCATCGTTGATGCTGATGTTTTGGGCTGGTGGTGTGCTGTACAAAGTTTCCATTCAATTGGGTTCCCCAGCGAGTGGGGACATTGTGAGACAAAAGGGTGGAAAAGTGATTTTTGGGTGCATTATTGAGGAGGTTTCCATTCAATTGGGTTCCCCAGCGAGTGGGGACTTCTCTTGCGAATTCTGCCCCACGGGTCACACAAGGAGGTGCTGGTTTCCATTCAATTGGGTTCCCCAGCGAGTGGGGACACGATCGCGCTTGCCTTTACAAAATCTGAGTGCATACCGTTAGTTTCCATTCAATTGGGTTCCCCAGCGAGTGGGGACAAAGCTGAACAGCAAAGAGAAGAAAAAAATAGATTAGCTTTAGAAGTTTCCATTCAATTGGGTTCCCCAGCGAGTGGGGACTTTACTGCTTTCGTACCTTAGCTAACTTTCACGATCGGTTGAATGTTGAGCCTATGAGGTTTCCATTCAATTGGGTTCCCCAGCGAGTGGGGACGGCTTACCCCAATCCTAGAGCCAGGGATTGAATTCCTCAAAGGTTTCCATTCAATTGGGTTCCCCAGCGAGTGGGGACTCAATTCACTGGCAATGAATCCCCGAATGCTGCTGTTCGGCAAGTTTCCATTCAATTGGGTTCCCCAGCGAGTGGGGACAAGCGGATTCTAGTCAAATGAGTGAAGAGGAAATTAATCGTTTCCATTCAATTGGGTTCCCCAGCGAGTGGGGACACGACTCAAACTGTAAACCGATGGCTTTTGTACTATATGGTTTCCATTCAATTGGGTTCCCCAGCGAGTGGGGACAATTTCTAGAGAGTCACGATCGGGGTAATGCTGATCGATCGCGGGTTTCCATTCAATTGGGTTCCCCAGCGAGTGGGGACCTGACGAGCAACGCAGAGCTTACCGATCGCTACCCAAATACAATCGCCAAGTTTCCATTCAATTGGGTTCCCCAGCGAGTGGGGACATCCGATCGTTGCGCCGGATAGGAACCTGAGACGAGCAACGGGATGATTCATAGTGTTTCCATTCAATTGGGTTCCCCAGCGAGTGGGGACGAGTTAAATATTCAACGAGAAGGTGCTAGAGCTAGAGTTTCCATTCAATTGGGTTCCCCAGCGAGTGGGGACTTACATTACTCCACACAGAGTTGTTAGCAAAGTCATCTCAGTTTCCATTCAATTGGGTTCCCCAGCGAGTGGGGACTCCCCCCTATTGAAACCTAGATTTGGTGGGAAGTCCAGACGGCGTTTGCGAGGGATCGGTGTTGAGGCATATTTATCTGATCATAAAAATAATTTAAAAGACCGGAAAGCCTTACCAGGCAAGGTATCGAGGGTTCGATCGACAGAATCGGGATTTCCAGCGTTTTGGCGATCCCTCGCGATGGGTTGAATCATAAGCACCGAATCTCCAGCCCGGTGTTTAGCATCCTACCTCAAGCCGCCTTAGCTTGGCGATCGTGGCGGTACTGTTGAAGCAGATGCACCTGTTCTCGCTGCACCCCCACCTGGCAGTCGGCAAAACTGCTGGCATCGGGGTCCAGAAAAAATGTAACTGCTAGCTCTACGACAAATTCTGGTGGACAGCCATAATCCTGAGCGTATTGCTCAATCCCCAGTTGCAGCGAGTTGGGTAAATGAGTCAGCCAGCTAGAAGGGTGAGAAGGCGACTGTACCGTCTGGTCACTACTGCCAGGCTCAATGTCTGCCGAGTCCAGAAAGTCAGCGATCGCGAACTGTACCACCATCTCTGGTGATAGGTTAACCTCAGTACCATAAGCCCTCAGTGCCACTTGAATTCGTTCTAGAAAGTGGTTGAGGATGGTTGTGGTGGTGGAGTCAGTCGTCTGCATCTGTCTATCCTCCGTGGCTACTGAACTTTTCTAGCAAGCGTAACGCCTCAGCAACAATAAAATCAGGATATTCGTCCATCAAATGTGTTTAGAAGTTGGATCTAACAGATAAACTAGGCTTGTCGCTACAGACCGAACCGTGCCTAAGATTATTTCTTTATTTAACCAAGCAGGTGGGACTGGTAAGACAACCCTCACCCAGAATATTGGCTATCAGCTAGCCCAACGGGGACATCAAGTATTGTTAGTAGATATCGATCCCCAGGCATCACTGACCGCCTTCATGGGGATAGACCCATTTGAACTCACCCAAACGATCGCAGATTCCTTACTCAAAGATGCCCCTCTGCCAGTCCATCATGATATTTATGGCTTAGACCTGGTTCCTGCCAACATTCTCTTAAGTGCCGCCGAGGTGCAACTCCATGCCGCGATCGCTCGCGAATGGCGACTGAAACAAACGTTAGCTCCGATCCAGGATCGCTATGACTACATCCTGATTGATTGTCCACCCACCCTGGGCATTTTCAGCATTCTCAGCCTGGTGGCTTCTACCCACGTTCTAGTGCCGATTCAAACCCACTTCAAAGCCTTTCTCGGGGTAGAGCTACTCCTGGACTCAATTCGCCAGGTGCGAGAACGGATCAATCCCGAACTAGCGATCGTCGGAGTCGTGCCAGTCATGCATGAAGGGCGCACCAGTCAGGGTAAAGTGATTCTGGATGGCATCAACGAGCAACTCGGTACGATCGCGCCAATTTTTCCCGCCATTCCTCGATCAATTACCTTTGCCGATGCCTCAATGGAGCGGCAGCCTTTAGCGCTCTATGATCCCAAACACCCTGCGGTAAAAATTCTCGCCGCGATCGCTCAGCAATTGGAGGAAGTCTAATGGTAGTCAAAAAGACGGGTCGGGTTGCCCCGAAGTTGAAAACCCTGGATGCTTACCTCGGTCCTTCTCCGGAACAAGCAACTACGGCTGTGCCGATTGACCAGGTACAGCTTTCGCCCAGCCAACCCCGCCGTTACTTTGATGCCGAGAAATTAACGCAGTTAGCCCAGTCGGTCAAAGAGTTTGGCATTTTAGAACCACTCCTGGTACGTCCGTTAGCCAATGGTCAGTATGAACTGATTGCCGGAGAACGTCGCTTGCGAGCTGCCCGAGAGGTGGGACTGAAGGAAGTTCCCATTGTCTCCCGCGCTCTGGATGATAAGCAAGCACTCCAGGTAGCGCTGATAGAAAACCTCCAGCGAGAAGACCTGAATCCGGTTGAGGAAACCGAGGCGGTGTTAGAGTTGCTGGCGCTGGCATTGGATGTCGATCGCGGTGAAGTGGTGTCAGTTTTACACCAGTCCTACAACGCGAAACAGCGAGGACAGGAATTGAATCAGAACGTTCTGATTCAACTAGAAAAGATTGAATCGGTACTGGCGGAAATTGGGCGGTTTAATGCTGGCACGTTCCGGTCTAGTCGTCTGCCGCTACTGAATTTGCCAACCAATGTATTGTCAGCTTTACGGGACGGCAAGATTGAATACACCAAAGCTCAGGCGATCGCCCGAGTCAAAGATGAGAAGCAACGAGCGGATTTACTCAAGCAAGCGATCGCTAAAAATCTCCCGTTAAGCGAAATTAAGGCAAAAATTCAAGCCTTGAAGCCGGAAGCAGAACCGACTCCCGAGAAACTGGTGGCTCAACGCTGGACGGAAATTGGCAAGCGGCTCCGACGAAGTGACATTTTGAGCGATCGTAAAAAACAGGGACGCATTACCAAACTACTGGATGAGTTAGATAAGTTAACGGCGATCGATGAGTGAGATTGAAGCACAAGCCCACCAGATTCTAGAAGCTCTCCTGGGCGCACCCTTCTCTGACTGTATTACTATTAGCCGCGACTTTGCTGATTTAACCACCCGACCTGGACTTTATGCGGTGCGGCATCGGCTCGACGGACTGCTGTATGTGGGCAAAGCCCAAGATATTAAGGAGCGATTCAAAGGCGGGCATAAGGCTCTCACTTGGTCATGGTTAGCAGATTATGACCATCGGGATATAGCGATCGCTACCCACACCCTCGACTTCCTGCAATGGCGGGCGCTATCATCGGAGTTAGAGCGGATTATCCTGACTATCAGTGAGCCTCCGTATAATGTCCGCATACCCATGAGGGACTAACCATGCAACCCACTGCTGCCCAAGAAACCACAGAACATTTAAGCCCCGTGGCTGCCCGGATGATTTTAGCGGCACTGCCGGAGAAAATTCGGGAATCATTCGAGCGCCGAGCGGCTGAGATTGAGTATCCCGTAGAGGCAGTCTTAGAGATGGCATTAGCTGGTTTTTTGGATAGTGAGTGTTTGAGCTTCTCGGATTGTCAGCCCCGGTATTAAACCCAAGCTCAGATTCTGAGATAGGCTAATCTTTCCAGGTTTGGCAGTGGATCTGTGCCAAAAACTGAAGAGAAGAGTTGGGTGGCTGGAGGGCTTCGGGTGAAGGTATCCATAATTCTGGATTTCCCTGGCTACAATGATGAAGCCGCACTTCTATTCCTCAATATGAAATTAAATCAATTGATTGCTATTCTCAATGGAGTTAAACAGGCATCTGCTAAGGCAGCCGCGGAAGTATATCAGCTCTGTCAGAAGCCAGCCCTATTTCAAGGGTTAAGCCGCACCTATCAGCCGCGTGAAGAAGACGGTTATGTGTATCCGGCTGAATCACAAAAGGTGACCCTGAAAGCTCGGGATGTGATTAATCAGTTTGTGACCGCCCGAACAGAGTATTTTGATTTAGCGGCGACCCAAGATTTTGCCAATACTGAAGCCAAAGCTTCGATCGTGGTAGATGGTCGAACCATTCTGGCCGATGTGCCTGTGCCATACCTGTTGTTTCTGGAAAAGCAATTACAGGATATCAAAAACTTTGTCGGCTCGATTCCAGTGCTGCCGATCGATAAGGAGTGGTCTTACGACAGCAATCGGGATTGCTATGTAACGGAACCGAAGCAGACGACCAAAACCAAAAAGATTACAAAGCCAGTGGTGCTGTATGAGGCAACCAAAGAACATCCAGCTCAAGTCAAAGAAGCGTCTGAAGACGTGATTGAAGGCACTTGGAGCCTGATTGAGTTTTCCGGAGCCTTGCCTGCCTCCCGGATTAATGAGCTGAAGTTACGAGTAGACAATCTCCTCAAGGCAGTGATTCAAGCGAGAGAGGAAGCGAATAGCATGGAGGTGACGCAACAGCGATCGGCGGCGGCAGTTTTTGGCTACCTGTTTGCCGAATAAGTTGCTATCGTAGGCATGGAGCTACCTACGTCATGTAGGTGCAGATTCAGACTAAACCAACGGAGAGTTGAAGGTGCAAGTCCTTCCCCTCGTTCTAGCGAGGGTGGGCAAATAGTCAAGCCGCTCCTATGTCAATTTCTTGATTAGGCTTAAGTTATGGCTCCAGACTGAATCTAAACCGCACTTTAATCGATTTCTAGAAAACAGGGCTTTTGGGACACGGGTTCAAATCCCGTTCCGGTCTCTAACCCCAGACCGGATAGTTTAGCGGAAAAACACCTCGGCATTAGATTGATTTTCTAGAGACTGGAAATTATCCCGTGAAGTGCAATACCCTGAACAGGTATATACCCCGCCCGGTGCTTAGGATACAAGCATCGGGCTTTGAATTTGGGCTATTGAAGCACTTCTAGCTTATATAACTCCTCACTCATAACTATCAAGACCCCCGATCCATATGAAATCAGGAGTCTTGCTCTGCCCTTAAACTGCTATTCAATTGGTTTCCCCAGCGAGTGGGGACTAAAACCGGAGTTTGCAAGCTACTCCTGTCCCGTGAATACAAGTTTCCATTCAATTGGTTTCCCCAGCGAGTGGGGACTATGTTGATGAGTCCTCTAGCGTCTATGTACGTGGGTGAATGTTTCCATTCAATTGGTTTCCCCAGCGAGTGGGGACAGCTGCTGTGACATCAGCAAAGCTGACCCCCGTTATTTGTTTCCATTCAATTGGTTTCCCCAGCGAGTGGGGACTTACTGAAGAAGAATTAGATTTACAAATTGAAAGAGGTTTCCATTCAATTGGTTTCCCCAGCGAGTGGGGACATCTAGGTGCGTGCCGTGAACAGGCTAGAGGAGTACTCAAGTTTCCATTCAATTGGTTTCCCCAGCGAGTGGGGACTCGAAGTAGCTTATGATGCAGCAATCTTTTGGGGTAGACGGTTTCCATTCAATTGGGTTCCCCAGCGAGTAGGGACATTAGTCCTCTTGAAGCTCTATCTATTGGATTTATTGAGCAGGGGTTTCCATTCAATTGGGTTCCCCAGCGAGTGGGGACTTGTGATTGGCGATTCTGCAAGGTAGTTGGTAAAAAGTTTCCATTCAATTGGTTTCCCCAGCGAGTGGGGACCAGAGGAAGCCTGGGAATCCCTTCACTAATCCGAAATTCAGTTTCCATTCAATTGGGTTCCCCAGCGAGTGGGGACTCACTATACTCCAGAAGAGATTGAACAGGCTGCGTTTGAATTTGGTTTCCATTCAATTGGGGTCCCCAGCGAGTGGGGACCTGCCGATGTCCGTCAAGAATGTCCATCGGATATTCTGGGGGTTTCCATTCAATTGGGTTCCCCAGCGAGTGGGGACAATATACCAATGCTCAGTATCAGATCGA
>NZ_JBLZFZ010000075.1:0-33768 GCF_050753385.1 Pantanalinema rosaneae CENA516 | reverse complement strand
AGATGTGTATAAGAGACAGGTTCCCAAAGCCTCGCCACCTCAACTATCGCCGCAAGCGTCTCCTCCCCTGTCTGCGCCCCCGTCACCGACAACGCCCTTTACTCCTTATTCGGCTCCGGTCGAGCTAACGGATGTCGATCAGTCTACGCCAACCACGGATTCCTCGCTGCCAGCCTGGTTAGGATGGGTTGTTGTCGGGGTTGCGATCGGGTTAGCGGGCATAATCTACCAATTACTGATGCGGAAACGGCGCTCTCCAGCAGCAGTTGATGCCGTTGTACCACTGTATGAGGCTCAAGTTGAGGAAAGTCCGGTAGAGTCGCCCACTATCCGCCATGGTTGGCTGGATTCAACTTCAGACCCGGAGGGTACGATCGAGCCACCCGAACCACCCCAGATTCCCTAGATTACGGAGTTGGAGCGGGGTTAGGTAAGGGCGATCGAGGCTCTCCGGCAATAGCCTGAGCCAGTTGTTCTGCGGTAAGCGATTGGATCAGCGCCAGTTGGAGCGGGTCTTCGCTGAGCAGAGTGGCATAGTCTGCACTGAGATAGGCGGCATAGTTGGATTGATTAGCAATATAGGTCTGGAAAAAAGCCAGAGAGAGGGCATTGACATATCGCCGTGCGATCGCGGGATTCGGACCAATCACCTCAGATGGCAGGGTTACCGGTTGGTCGGTGGGGTTAAGAGCGGCTCTAAGGGGGCGGCGTTGTCCGGTTTCGGCAATGGTAGAAAAATGAGTGCCACCGCTCATTAGCACCAGGTAATTATCATTCCCAGACAGCCAGGTAAAGGGTTGAATTTGTTCCGACAGGGTAGGCGCGATCGTATCAGCACTGCCACTGACAACCATGGTGGGAATCTGAATCTGACTTAAGCTCTCTTGCCCAAAGACAGCGCTCGTAATCGGATTTAGGGCAATGACGGCTTGAATCCGGCGATCCTGTAGCGGGAGGCTGAGCGGGCGGTTAGGTTCTGCCAGCGATGAGGCTCGACATTGCAGTAACAGTGACAGATTAAAGGTGTTGGGAAGATCAACACAGTCGGTTTGCAGTTGGGCAAAGTTGAGAGGAGCACCTGCCAGCGCTAAGGCAGTATAGCCCCCAAAGGATTGACCAATCACGCCGACCTGTTGCAGATTCAGTTGGCGGTAGGCGGGTTGTTGTTCTAAGTAATTGAGCAGATAGGTAATATCGCGGGGGCGATCGATAAATTCGCTGGGTTGGGCAACTTCGGCAGCCGTTCCACTGACCAGGGCTTCTTGCTGTTTGAGATTGCTACCGGGATGCTCGGGCACAAAGACGGCAAACCCGTGGGAGGCTAAATGTTCGGCTAAATAAGCCAAGGTATTGCGATCGGAGCCCAGTCCATGAGAAATCACTACAACCGGAAGACGAGACGGCAACCGTCCCTGCCCTGCCTGCGGAATATAACTATCCACCGGAAAGACACGTCCTTTTGTGGCATTGGTCGCTAACGTCCGCTGAAATTCAGGGACAGGCAGAGGCACAACCGCCGGACGCGTGATATCTGTCAGGAACACGGTTTGCTTTTGGAAGGAAAAAGCACCTCGTTGGCGCAGATCGATCGCAGGGAAATCGATCGTCTCCTGGAAATCAATGGTTAGAGAGTCCAGCGTTTGTTCCACCGATGCTTCTTGACTGATGGCAGCAACGGCTCGCTTCGTTTGGCTAATTAACTCTTCCAGGCTTCTGGCAATTCGGAGGCTAGCCGCCACATCAATCCGCAATCCGCGGGTTGGAAACTTACGCAAAAAGTTAAGTAAGGTCAATCCTTCTGAATCTGCTGCCGCTAGGATTAAGGCGGCTCGAATGGCACTGTCCCCAGACAAATCCCGCGCTTCCGGCTTAATCACCCTACCTAAACGCTGGAGCAAAATTTCCCCTTGAGCCGAGTAGAGGAATTGCGAAATGGCAACAGCAGACAGATCGACGCGGGTTAATAAAACGCTACGCAACTCTTGCAGCGTACTTTCATCGGCGTAATTGGTATAAACCGCTAAATCGTCGTCGATCGTGCCATCTTTGGCATAGGCTTCTAAGGACGCGACCGAAATCGATCGTTCCAATAGACTGTATGACACATAGATACGCTCGGCACTGCGACCGGGAGCCATCCCTACCAATAATCCGCCCAGACCAGCCAGGACAAGACTTGTCCAAATCCGGCGATCGCTGGACAGCAAACGGCGGCAAGCAGAGATAGCACAACCTAAACGATTCATAGGGGACGCGGATATTTTGTCCTCTGAAGGGGCGAACGGCTGCCCGCCCATACAAGACAATAGCGAATGTTTTAGTTCTGAATCAGCTTCTGAACTTCCTGCCACAGCTTTTCATCTCCCCGAACGGTGGCAAAAATTTGCCCAAATCGTTGGGAGTTTAACCCCTCGCTTTCAACAATTTTGTCCATTTTTACCTGGGCATCCTGCTGAATCTTGGTCAGTTGGGATACTGCCTGGTTATAGCTCTGCTGCTCTTTAGGAGTCACAGGATTAGTCGGCTTCGCTTGGGGACTGCGCTGAGACTGGTAGATTTCTCGAAATCGAGTCGGACTGAGTCCTTCTTTTTGCACCGCCGCCATCATTTGAGTTTCGGCTTCTGTTGTCACCACTAACATTTGCTTAACGGCACTGGCAAACTTCTTCAATTCCTCGGAACTAACCTGGGTTGGCGCGGCCGTTGGGGCAGTGGGCTGCTGAGCAGGGGGAGTTTGCGCTTGAACTGGAAGAGTGCTCACTGCCAGTACAGTGACTAGTGAACAACTTGCCAATATTTGCTTGAGCATGAGTACGTTCCTCATATTGATAACGATCTGCCTTATCCAGAACACCAAAACTGGCAGTGCCCCCGGAGCAGTGAGAAAAGACATGGCTTTAGTGTAGCGAGAACTCGGAGTTTTGCGGCAAGGGATGAGATGGTAGCGTTTTCAGTTAAGATGAAAACCTCTAAGCCGCTGTAGCACACATCATGGGCAATACGTTTGGGCATTTGTTTCGAGTTACGACGTTTGGCGAGTCTCATGGAGGAGGGGTGGGAGTCGTGATTGATGGTTGTCCCCCCCGGCTAGAGATTTCGGTAGAGGAAATTCAGATAGAACTCGATCGCCGTCGTCCCGGTCAAAGCAAAATTACCACCCCCCGGAAGGAAGAGGATCGCTGCGAAATTCTTTCCGGGGTGTTTGAGGGCAAAACGACCGGAACGTCGATCGCCCTGCTGGTACGGAACAAAGATGCCCGATCGCAGGATTATGACGAAATGGCAGTGAAGTATCGTCCTTCCCATGCTGATGCCACCTACGATGCCAAGTATGGGATTCGCAACTGGCAGGGTGGGGGGCGGTCGTCTGCCCGAGAGACGATTGGGCGGGTAGCAGCGGGCGCGATCGCCAAAAAGATTTTGGCTCAGGTCGCTGGAGTGGAGATTGTCGGTTATGTGAAACGGATTAAAGATCTGGAAGCCATGATTGATCCAGAGACGGTGACGCTGGAGCAGGTAGAAAGTAATATCGTGCGTTGTCCTGATCCAGAAATGGCCGATCGCATGATTGACCTGATCGAACACATCCGGGATCAAGGGGATTCCTTAGGGGGCGTGGTGGAATGCGTCGCCCGTCGAGTGCCTAAGGGATTGGGGGAACCCGTATTTGATAAATTAGAAGCCGATCTTGCGAAAGCGGTGATGTCGTTACCCGCCACGAAAGGCTTTGAAATTGGTTCGGGATTTGCGGGCACGTTACAAACGGGGAGCGAACATAACGATGAGTTCTATACCGACGATCGCGGCGAAATTCGGACAGTCACGAATCGTTCTGGGGGAATTCAGGGTGGCATTTCTAACGGTGAAAATATTGTGATTCGGGTTGCCTTTAAACCCACCGCTACCATTCGCAAGGAACAGCGCACAGTGACCCGCGATGCCGAAGCCGTGACCTTAGCTGCTAAGGGTCGGCATGATCCCTGTGTGTTACCCCGAGCGGTGCCGATGGTAGAAGCGATGGTAGCTCTGGTGTTATGTGATCACCTGATGCGCCAACAGGGTCAATGCGGGATGCTGTAGCCGCTTGGCTTAACTGAGATCGGCACCGAGGAAGCGATCGAGAAACTTGGTTCGCCAGGTGGCGCGGAGGACAAAACACCATTCCACCGCGATCAAACCAATGAAGATATAGCTGGGAATCCCTAAGTAGGTGAGTTCAAAAAAGCGCCGAACGGGGGGAATAGCAACGATTAGAAAGTAGATGCCAAGCAAAATTAAGGCGACCAGGGCATAGCGACGATCGCGGCTTAAGGGCTCACCGCCGACCCAAAATGAAGTTGGGGGTTTTAAGAAGGGAATCAGCAACAATTCACACATCACCAGAATGGTGACGAGAGCGCTCCGGGGCACACTGTAGTTGATCTGGGTTAGATCGGAGTCGGGGGGCAAATCCAATACCGCTACGACCAAATAATATAAGTAGACCAACAATGCCACCATAGTCATTAATAGGGTGGCTGGAATCGTAAAGTGCAGGATCGATCGCACCATACTGCGGCGGGGCAGGAGGCCTGGTTTTGCCCAGATCGGGATGAACATGGTGGGAAAGCCTACCCCAACAAGGGAAACGATCGCACTTTGTTTGTTTTCTAAGGGAAAGCTGTCCGTGACGATCGCGGTCGCAAAGATCAGCAGCGTCACACAGAAGGTTCTGACCATAAACAGTTTCATCACATCTTGAATGCCGTTCCGGATACATTGACCTTCCAGAAAGGCATGGGGTAACGCCCCAAAGGAATCCTTCAGCAACACAATATCCGCGACTCCGCGAGTCGCCTTACTGCCACTTTCCATTGCGATCGCCAGATTAGCTTGCTTGAGCGATAGAACATCATTTACGCCATCCCCAATCATGGCAACATACCGCCCCTGTCGCCGTAGACATTGGACTAATCGCGCTTTCTGTTCCGGCGTAATCCGACCAAATACTGTCTTGGTTAAAGCCGCCTGGGTAAACTGAGCTGCATCCATTTGGGCTAATTCCTGCCCCGATACAACCTGCACCTGGGCACCTAAGCCTGCCTGCTTTGCCAGGGCAACTACTGTTTGCGGATTGTCTCCAGAAATAATTTTGACTTCAATCCCAGCCGCCGCAAACCCATCCAGAGTCGTCTGTGCTTCGGGACGGAGTTGATCACTGAACCGCAAAATGCCTAATGGAGTGAGATGGGGCGGTAAACAGGGTTGTCCCAGGGTATCCTGCAACGCATATAGGTTAGGGCTGTAGGCAAACAACACGACCCGCAAGCCCTGTTCGGTTCCAGCTTTGATATATGCCTGCATCTCGGGCGTGAGGCTGGCGGCGGGCATCAGCATCTCTGGTGCGCCTAACACGTAAGCGCCGGGTGTCAGGGGCGGAGCTAAGGGAATGGAGTCATCTGACCACGGCGATCGCGGCGGGAGTTCTTGTCCTGTGCCACTATCAAATGCCAGAGCACTCCACTTGCGAGCCGAGGAGAAGGGCACTTCCAGCACTGGAGAAATTTTATGTGGGGGGCAAACATGGGCGATCGCGTCGCTGGTTTTATTACTGGTGGTAGCACTGCTGGCAAAAATCCCTAACAGCGATCGCAACTCGTCTTCACTAATTCCGATCGCATGGATCTCCTCTAACTGGATTTGATTGGTGGTCAGAGTGCCCGTTTTATCCAAACATAAAACATCCACATTACTGAGGGATTCCACCGCGTTCGCCTGTTGGATTAACACATCCTGACCCACCATCCGAACCGCCCCCAATCCATAGGCTAGGGTTATTGCCAGGAGTAATCCGGCGGGGACTAATCCGGCAATCACCGCCGCCCGTTGGATGACATCATTCAGAGAATAGGAACGGCTGAGGAAGCTAATACATACCAGAATCCATAAAAAGCAAGAAATTAGCAGAAACGTCCGAATAATCAGGTTAATTTCGCGTTGCAGGGGAGTCAGCATTTGGCGAAAGGCGCGGGCTCCCGTCATTAACTTAAAGGCAAAGGTTTCTGTTCCTACCTGCTCTGCTTCATAACAGGCGGTTCCACTGACACAAAAGCTGCCAGAGTAAACCGGATCTCCCGCCACCTTTGGGATCAAATCCGATTCCCCGGTCAGGAGTGACTCATCTACTTCCATCCGACCCTCTCCCACCAGGGCACCGTCTACCACAACCTGATCTCCAGGCATCAGCACCAGGATATCGCCCAACACGATCTCACTGGGATCAACGGTATGTTCTTTCCCTTCCCGAATTACCGTGGCTTTGGGGCGATGTAACAACGCAATTTCATCTAACTTTTGCTTTGCCCAGATTTCCTGACAAATATTGACCAGCACCCCGCCAAAGATCACAATCACCACCAAGACTCCATCACTGAAACGTCCCAGGAGGAACATCACTAGACTGATGGAGAAGAAGACCGCATTGATAAAGGTGAACAGGTTCTCTTGCAGAATCTGACGGTAAGAACGGCTGGTTTGTAATACCACATTGTTGCCCTGTCCCGCCGATCGCCGTACTAAAACTTCTGCTTCCGTTAAGCCCATCAAGGGCGCGATCGCATTCACTTGCTCTGGATGATTCATCAGCCCCTAGTCCACCCGGTTCGTTACAGTCATAGCGCACAGTTCACAGTTTACGCCTCTGATCAGGATAGAGCGCGATCGAATCACTACAACTAGGTTTCCCGATCATGGTGATGGAACTAGCAGGCTAAAACCAGGAAGGATATCGCCACCTGTTACGGTGGTGGGGAGAGCGATCACCTCCACGAGGAGCCAGTTCTCAGATCTAAGTCATAGACTGATGTTTGTAATGTTCATGGGAGATCTCACTTGTTGGATGCAGTGCGATCGCAGCCAGAGCTTGTAAGCTATTAAATGGTTCTTCAATACGTTAGAAAGCGATGATTTTGCCAGGTTCAGCCGTTCGAGTCACGAATACTCAAGATACCTACTATGCCTTTCAGGGCTTAGTCCAACGGGTCAGCGATGGCAAAGCTGCCGTGTTATTTGAAGGGGGCAACTGGGATAAATTAGTCACCTTTCGCCTGTCGGAATTAGAGGAAGTCGATACGACCGCCGGAAAGAAAAAGAAATAAATGTGCCAGAACGGGAGTTGACCGTGTAGGGTAAAGCTGTTAGCTCGTCTTGGGTGATGGGATCTAGTTGGCATTCCGCCCCATCTCCGCAACTCCTCATCTGCGTACCGCCTATGCGCCTACCCCTGCCTCAATTCACTAGCAAACATCGTCACCCCAACCACATTGCTGAGGTGATTGAAACCTCTACGACCGAATTTCTGGCGCAATGTCTGGAACCTGACGATTTAAGCTTTCCAACCATGCCGCCGTTTGGCAGTTGGGTAAAAGCCACCGATGAAGATTCGGGCAATCGCGTCTATGCCGTGGTTTACCATGCCACCACCAGCCCGATCGATTCGGTGCATCGTGCCCGCGCTCTGGGACTATCGTTGCAAGAGTTACGGGAACAGCAACCGCAAATTTTTGCCATGTTAAAAACAGAGTTTCGGGCGGCGATCGTCGGCTTTCAGCCCCATAGCGATCAGCGTAGTGAACCCTTATTTGAAACAGCAGCAATTTATCAACATTTGCCACCCCGACCGCCGCAGATTCACCAGGCTGTCTATTACTGCGAACCGGATGAGATTATTCGCTTTAGTGAAAAACTGGATTTTTTGCGAACTTTGTTGGAAATGAATGGGGCACCTGTGGATGGGTTAGCCGCCGCAACGATTCGAGAGATTTATCAACTGCGACGAGCAGATCGGGAGTGGTTGGTGCAGGCGGGACGATCGCTCAGCCTCCTGTTGAAGGATGATTACGATCGATTACGGGTAATTTTGAGCCAAATTCACCTATAGATAGATTCTTGGGGCGGGATTTGCGGGTATTTATGGTGTCAGAGATCACTAGTTAGTTAAGAAGCACAGGTGAGGTCAATGGTGAAAGGTCGAAAGATCGCTTTTAGCGTTTCACCGTTGACTTCTTTTTTGGCTGGGGCATTGCTGGAGCCGATCGCTCTCCAGATCTGCGATCGCTAGATTCACTAAGAAAATAGTTATTACACGGTTGATCCGAATTCCGGTTGTTGCAGCGATACTAATCAGGCGAGCCGATCGGGATATTGCGATTATCGGAGCAGGGTGAGTCGAGATGTAACAGTTTTGCCAGTAATTTTACTTTAAAGTCTTTCTCAGAGTAGGTTTGAGACGATTCGGTCTGTTTCCTGGGACACTTAGAGAACACTCCTATTCCCTCTATAGATAGAAAATAGGCTTAAAGCTGCCTGGGTGGAGGTGATCCAGAGAGATTTGTACGGTTTGCGACAAATAACTGGACTGCCAAACCATCTCTTAAGAGCGGGGATTTATTAAAGTGTAATTCTTGGCGTAGGGGCGTGGCAGTTATTTCATTCTCATTCCTCAAGAGATAGTTTGTTCTTAGCCATTTCCTCATATTGAGTCAATAAACCAATCTTTATATGGAAGCTCTGCTGCATTTTAAGGAAGAACCAATCCTCTCATTTGTGGTTCTTCTGGCTGTAATTCTGGCTGTGCCACCGTTATTTGAGCGAATTCGTCTACCCGGACTGGTGGGTTTATTAGCAGCCGGAGTCCTGTTGGGTACCAACGGTCTGGGAGTATTGCAAAAAGAATCAGAAACCATGAGATTGCTGTCTGACATCGGATTGGTCTATCTGATGTTTGTGGCAGGGTTAGAGATTGATTTAGAACAGTTCCAAAAGACCAAGCATCGCTCGGCTGGATTCGGCAGTCTTACCTTTATTGTGCCGTTGACGTTTGGCACGATCGTCGGGCGCTTGTTTAGCTTTGATTGGAATGCCTCCATTCTGATTGGTTCATTGTTTGCATCGCATACCCTGTTGGCGTATCCCATTGTCAGTCGCCTGGGCGTTGTCACCAATGAAGCGGTAACTGTCACGATCGGAGCCACGATTTTTACCGACATTGGGGCGCTGCTGGTTCTAGCCGTCTGTATTGCGATTAATGCTGGCAGATTTACGCCCCTCAGTATTGCGACCTTAATTGCCTCGCTGGTGGTTTATACGGCAGTAGTTCTGATTGGCTTCGATCGAATTGGACGTGAGTTCTTTCGGCGATCGGGAGATGAAGAGGGCAATCAATTTTTGTTCATCCTGCTAGTCGTATTTTTATCGGCGGTGGGTGCCCAGTTAATTGGGGTGGAAAAAATCGTCGGGGCATTCCTGGCAGGTCTGGCAGTCAATGGGGTGGTAGGTGATAGCCCGGTGAAGGAGAAGGTGATTTTTGTCGGGAGTGTCCTGTTTATCCCGATCTTCTTTGTCGATATGGGATTGTTAATCAACATCCCAACCTTTATTCGCAGCCTGACCGATCTCCAGGGACTGATGTTAACCCTCTCGATCGTCATTGGGTTGATCCTGAGTAAGTTCCTGGCTGCCTTGTTGGCAAAGTTGGCATACCGCTATACCCGTCGCGAACTGATTGTCATGTGGTCACTGTCGTTACCTCAGGTTGCCGCAACCCTGGCAGCAACCCTGGTGGGGTATCGGGCTGGCATGTTATCGGAAGGCATTTTGAACAGTGTGATTGTACTCATGCTGGTGACTTCCACCTTAGGCCCTGTGCTGACTTCACGGTTTGCCCCGGATCTGGCTCTGCCCGATATCGAGGTGATGCCTGAACCCGATTTGTTGAGTTGGCAAGAGGCTGAACCGCGTGAGTTTGTGGTGGTGGTTCCCGTCTACAACCCCAAAACAGAACAGTATTTGATTGAATTAGCGGGTTTGCTGGCAAAGCATCACTCTGGGCATATCGTGCCTTTGTCGATCGCGCCCTCCCATACCCACATGAATGAGCCGCAGTTAGTAGCAGCCCTACAACGCAGTCAGGGGTTGTTGAATGCGGCAGTGCAGGTGAGTCGGGAACTGGGGATTGCGGTCGATCCGTTGCTGCGAATTGATGACAGTATTGCCCAGGGCATTACCCGTGCCAGCCGCGAACAGAATGCCAATTTGATCATTATGGGCTGGAGTCGGCGAATGGGCATGTCGGCTCGGTTATTAGGGAATGTCATCGATCAGGTGCTGTGGGCATCCCATTGTCCGGTCGTGATCTCCCGCTTACTCGACTCACCCCATGCCATGCAGCGGATTCTGATTCCAGTCGCTAACTTAACGCCGCGAGCGATTCGAGGATTGGGGTTAGCGCATGTTTTAGCGGCGACTACCCAAGCTCAAGTCACCCTGCTGCATGTGAACAATCGGGCATCTACACCGGGCAAGGTTGCCTGGATGGAATCGCAATTAACTTTGTTAGCCAGTAAAGTCGCCCCTGACCTGAAACCAGAAATTGTTGTCCACCCCCAGGATGATGTGGCTAAAGCGATCGCCACGACTGCCCAAAATTATGATCTGGTGATCCTGCGCTCCTTCCCTCACCGTACCAGTGCTGGCGGTTTGGTGGTTAGTGATTTAACCTCTCAAGTGGTCAAGCTAATTACTTGCTCAGTTATCCTATTGGGGGAACCCCACGAGCAACCGACGGTTTTACGCTAGAGCGACTGGGAAAAATTCCCCTAAGATCAAGGAAGACCCTTGATTGAGCGGTGATTTCTGCTGTGACTGCTGCCAATGTTCTGCCGTTAATTAAAGACCCCGATCGGTTAGAAACCCGTCTGAAGGAAATTCCGGCGGAACCGGGGGTCTATTACATGAAGGATGCCAATGATCAGATCCTCTATATTGGCAAATCCAAAAAGCTGCGATCGCGCTTGCGGTCTTACTTTAATGGGCATGATACCCGCCCCCGCATTGCCTTAATGATGCGGCAGGTGACGGAATTGGAAGTGATTGTCACCGACACGGAAGCCGAAGCCCTGGCGCTGGAAGCCAATCTGGTCAAGCAACACCAGCCCCACTTTAATGTGTTGCTCAAGGATGACAAAAAATATCCTTACCTGTGCATTACCTGGTCAGAGTCCTATCCCCGGATTTTCATTACCCGTAAACGCCAATTGGGGAAGGAAAAAGATCGCTACTACGGCCCCTATGTCGATACCCATCTGCTTCGGAGTACGCTGCATTTAGTCAAACGGATCTTTCCCCTCCGTCAACGACCGCAACCCCTATTTAAAGACCGTCCCTGTTTGAACTATGACATCGGACGTTGTCCCGGCGTGTGTCAGGCGCTGATCTCCTCCGAGGACTATCGCAAAACGGTGCAGAAAGTCGCGATGATCTTTCAGGGTCGCACGAAGGAACTGGTGGATGTGCTGGCCAGCCAAATGGAGAAAGCCGCCGAAGACCTGAACTTTGAACATGCCGCCCGGATTCGGGATCAAATCAATGGCTTGAAACTATTGGGGGCTGACCAAAAAGTTGCCCTGCCGGATGATACGGTGTCACGAGATGCGATCGCCCTAGCTGCTGATGATCACCATGCCTGTGTGCAGTTGTTCCAGATTCGCGCGGGTCGCTTAGTCGGACGCTTGGGATTCTTTGCCGATGCCCAGTCCGGCACTGCGGGGGAGATTTTGCAACGGGTGTTGGAGGAACATTTCCAGAGCGTTG
Source organism: Pantanalinema rosaneae CENA516 (assembly GCF_050753385.1). Classification (NCBI taxonomy): domain Bacteria; kingdom Bacillati; phylum Cyanobacteriota; class Cyanophyceae; order Leptolyngbyales; family Leptolyngbyaceae; genus Pantanalinema; species Pantanalinema rosaneae. The sequence goes on along the minus strand of NZ_JBLZFZ010000075.1, from coordinate 22,140 downwards.
ATCCCGTGGAAATTCCCGCCGAAATTTTGGTACAGCATGATCTCCCAGACGGTGAAATGCTGGCAGAGTATTTGAGCCAGTCCAAGGGGCGAAAAGTCACGATCGTCGCTCCTCAACGGCAGGTGAAGGCGGAATTGATCGAGATGGTAGAGCGGAATGCTGGATACGAACTGGCTCGAACCCAACGATTTGCCGATCGCAATGCCCAAGCGACTCAAGATCTGGCGGAATTGCTAGACTTACCCGAACCACCCCGCCGGATTGAAGGCTACGACATTTCCCATATTCAAGGCTCGGATGCGGTCGCCTCACAGGTCGTGTTTGTGGATGGTTTACCCGCCAAACAGCATTATCGCCACTACAAAATCAAAAATCCCACGGTCACTTCGGGACACTCCGATGATTTCGCTTCAATGGCAGAAGTGATTACGCGGCGGTTTCGCAAGTATGCGGCGGCAAAAGCCAAAGGCGAAGAAGTGGGGACTGGCAAGGCGACCTCGGTGTTGAGTCGGCATGTGGCGGCTGATGCGGATTTCCCTGATCTGGTGATGATCGATGGTGGCAAAGGTCAGTTGTCTGCCGTGGTTGCCGCCCTGCGGGAGATGAATTTGTTGGAAGAAGTACGAGTCGTCAGCCTCGCCAAACAACGGGAAGAGATCTTCTTACCCGGAGAATCCCTCCCCTTAAACACCGATGCCGAACAACCTGGAGTCCAGTTATTACGGCGCTTACGGGATGAAGCCCACCGCTTTGCCGTCAGCTTCCATCGTCAACAGCGCTCCGATCGCATGCGCCGATCGCGCTTAGATGAGATCCCCGGCTTGGGTCACTATCGCCAAAAACAACTGTTAGCCACCTTCAGATCGATCGACTACATTCGCGAAGCCACCCCCGACCAAATTGCCACCGTCCCCGGCATTGGCCCCCGCCTCGCCCAACAAATCTACGACTACTTTCATCCCCGCCAGGAAGACGAGGCTACAGAGCAACCAGAAGTTAGCTCAACTTGAATGGCACTGACTTAAGAACACACTTAACTCTGATCGCCCCCTAAATCCTCCCCAACTTTGGGGGACTTTGAGGTTCGGCTCCCCCAGAATTGGGGGTTGGGGGGCGGTTCGGATTGTTATTTCAGTGACATTCAGCTCAACTTAGTGATTTGGCATCATTCAAAATTGCCCCCTGATCGCCCCCTAAATCCCCCAACTTTGGGGGACTTTGAGGTTCGGCTCCCCCAGAATTGGGGGTTGGGGGGCGGTTCGGATTGTTATTTCAGTGACATTCAGCTCAACTTAGTGATTTGGCATCATTCAAAATTGCCCCTGTCCCAAAGCAATCATAGGGTGTAGGTAAATCATAGGTTTTGAAAGGCTCCAACGGCGCGATGTCCTCAGCCGTTTCCAAATCCTCAGCCAAAATCCGTATCAGCTTGAGCTTCTCCGATGAAGAGAGTTGTCGGGCAGCAGGAAACACATCTGCCAGGCTCATGATCGTATCCCTCATTGCAGCAAGCTATTTACATCAGTGTATCTTACGTTCAAGTGTAGGTTAGCCCCATCATTGGCTAAAGCACCTTAAACCGGAGCTATTACCAGTAGTTCAAGCTAACGCTCCTGCTCACCCGGTATAACAGCCGTTGCATTTTAGCAATATGAACTGCCTTAAATTCCAAAGTTGCCTAGCTCACTATTTATGTCTATTGTTCAGCAGCATAGTGGACTAATTGCCCTAACCGCCGCCGTAGGGTTTCTAGCCCCAAGCGATCGCTGGCAGAAATAAACACCGCCTGGGGATGTTCTTCCTGGGCTAAGGCTAGAGTTTCGCCATCCACCTGATCAATTTTGTTGAACACTAATAGGGCGGGGCCCGGAGTAATCGGCATCTCGGAGAGAATCGTCATTACCGATCGAATTTGGCTTTGCCAGGCCGGATGGGACAAATCCACTACATGCAACAACGCATCTGCCTCAGTCACCTCTTCTAAGGTGGCGCGAAACGCATCCATCAATGAAGGCGGTAGATCATGAATAAATCCCACCGTATCAGTTAGTAGGATCGATCGCGGCTCTTGGGTGATCGCATCCGGTACAGGTAAGCGACGAGTTGTGGGATCAAGGGTGGCAAATAGTTGATCGGCGGTGTAAACCTCAGCATTGGTTAACACATTTAATAGCGTAGATTTGCCAGCATTGGTGTAGCCGACGACAGCGATCGAAGGTACTGCTTGATGCTGACGACGCTGGCGTAACCGGGCACGATGGGCTTGTAGGTGGTTGACTTCCTGCTGCAACCGCGAGATACGTCGTTGGATCGCTCGGCGTTCCGATTCCAATTTGGTTTCCCCTGGTCCTCTCGTCCCGATCCCACCTCCTAAGCGAGACATCGCCTGTCCGCGTCCAGTCAATCGGGGTAAGCGGTATTCCAACTGCGCCAGTTCCACCTGCAACTTTCCGGCTCCCGACTGCGCCCGTTGGGCAAAAATATCCAGAATCACTTCAGTGCGATCGACCACACGAATGCCAATCTGCGCTTCCAAATTCCGCACCTGGGCAGGCGAGAGATCGCGATCGAAGACGACCAAATTCGCGCCAATGGTCTGGGCAGTCCGGGCAATCTCCTGCACTTTCCCTTCACCCACCACCGTTTGGGGATGGGGGCGAGGGCGACGTTGTTTCAGTGATTGCAACACTTCTCCACCCGCCGTTTCCACTAACCGCGCCAGTTCTTGCAAGCCATCTTGAAAGCGTTGGGACGACACCTGATCGGTCATTAAGCCCACCAGCAGAACGCGATCGTGATCCAGATCGACTTGCTGAGCAACAAACTCCCGTCCAAATTCTTCCTCTAAGCCCTCAACTAGATTCAGGAAGTCTTGATTGGCAACGACCTCTATATCTAAGGGTGGCGATACCGTCCATTCCACCTCAGGATGGGGGACTAAGTGGGCTAAATAAGTTTCTTGCACATAGCCGGTTGCCCCACCGCCCCGCCGTTCAAAACCACTGCCCGTCAGCACCAGACAGACTAAAGCATCCAGGCGTTGAACAGACATTGCCGTTAGGGCGGATTCACTGGGAGAGTCAGATTTTGATTGGGTTGCCAAACAACGGATGCCACTGAGGCGGGCAGCACCGTACCGGGGTAATTCTAGGGGGGGAATCTGGGTTTGGCGGGGGGTGCCTACCGCGACCCGCAGCACCTGCCCCCGCCGATTTATGTAAACACACAGGGGTTGCCCAATGTCGGTACTAATCGCTGCTATCCGTTGGGCAAATTCAACCGTGGTAAAGCGATCGCGCGGTAGGCGTTGATGATAGAGCCGCTGTAATTGCTTAATTTGGCTGGACTTTAGCCCCTGAAGATTTCCGTAAACCGTCTCGATAAGCGCAACTTGCCAAACGCTACATTGATCATTGTACTGATTGCCGAAAACCAGTGTTGTGCCAGTTCAGCCGATGGACGATCGATCAACTTAACTTCAGAATTGATACAAAACGTAAGCCTGTTTGCCAGAATTGCTTGCGATTGCTTAAGTAATGTGGATACTCTGTCAGATGGATGCCAATCCCGAAAATCGCTGGCTATGCTGGTAAAGGGTGTAGGTAAAGCAGGCTACCCCAGAGTTTCCGAAATCTGCGCTGAACGTTTTGTATCTGCTAACGATCGTAAACTCGGGTAGACTGGAGAAATTCTCCCCGGCAGATTTTTCTGCTAGAGTTCCGCAAAATTCCTGAAGTCGGATGACTGTCTCTGTTGATACGTTGTTGGTTCAGGGACTCAGCTACTCTGGAGAGTGGAAGGGATATGACCTAATATCCTGATAGATCTGGGTATTAATCACTTAAGTAGCCAGACTTAACCACAACTTTGCAAAACCGATTCTTAAGAAAGTATTAAAAAGGTTTAGAATTAAGTGTGGTGATTGGAGGGCAACCGTGTTCATTAGACTCGCAGAACAACACCGTCAGTTCGTCCAAGATCTTGTCATGAACCTCCAGGCGCTTGCGATTGTGCTGGAGCGGCAAGGCTATCTAGCATCGTGCTACACCTGTGGTGGGCAGATGAATAGTGCATCTTTCATGGTCAGTTTGGCGGATAACCACCTGATCCGGTTCCTAGTGTCCGACTATGGCATTACCTGGACCGAAATGCGCGACGATCGCGAACTGATGAAATTAGAAGGGGCTGAAGCCATTAGCCAGCTACAAGAACTGGCAAATTTGGTGAAGCTACAGGTCAAACCAGGTCAATATCGGTCGATCGTACCGACAGAAACTGTGTATTAATTTCAGTGCTGACGGATACCAAACTTTGCTCCCAGAGAACTTCTCAGGGGAGTCATTGGTATAGTTAAGCAATCTTAGCCTTCTCAGATTTGCATCTGAGCCTATTTGGATCCTGTAATTTTTGTTTACAAGGTAGCGTAGCTCTCCAGGATCTAGGTCGTTGCTTTGGCAGCCGAATTCTCTACAAATGTCGTTCATTGCTAAGCAGGGTTATCTGAATCGGCTCTTCCCCTACAGATCCTCTTTTTGCGGTTCACAAAAGTTGCTAAAGTCAGCGATCGCGGCTCAATTCTGAGATAAAACTTGCATCTAATCTTCGATCGATAAATTTGCCTGCTATCCAGCCTGTATCCAGGTTTCGGACGGCAGGCAATCTTTTATCTAAATAAAAATAAAACAATTTTCCTTACACTTCTTTACAAATCCTCGAATGACTGTTACATTATGTTTACAGTCAAGCGATTGGCTGATTCATACATCAAGCACTGATTGCAATTATTCAACCATGACAACAACTCTTCAGCGGCGCGAAAGCGCTAGTATCTGGAGTCAGTTCTGCGAGTGGGTGACCAGCACCAACAACCGTCTTTATGTCGGCTGGTTCGGTGTCCTGATGATCCCCACCCTACTGACCGCAACCATCTGCTTCATCATTGCCTTCATCGCAGCTCCCCCTGTGGACATCGATGGCATCCGTGAGCCCGTCGCTGGCTCTCTCATGTATGGCAACAACATCATCTCTGGTGCCGTTGTCCCTTCCAGCAACGCGATCGGTCTACACTTCTACCCCATCTGGGAAGCTGCCTCTCTGGATGAGTGGCTGTACAACGGTGGTCCTTACCAACTGATCGTCCTGCACTTCCTGATCGGTGTGTTCGCTTACATGGGTCGCGAGTGGGAACTCTCCTACCGCCTCGGTATGCGTCCCTGGATCTGCGTCGCTTACAGCGCTCCTGTGGCTGCTGCAACCGCCGTGTTCCTGATCTACCCGATCGGTCAAGGGTCCTTCTCTGACGGGATGCCTCTGGGTATTTCCGGTACCTTCAACTTCATGTTCGTGTTCCAAGCGGAGCACAACATTCTGATGCACCCCTTCCACATGCTGGGTGTGGCTGGCGTGTTCGGTGGTAGCTTGTTCTCCGCCATGCACGGTTCGTTGGTGACCTCCTCGCTGGTGCGGGAAACCACCGAAACCGAATCTCAGAACTACGGTTACAAGTTCGGACAAGAAGAAGAAACCTACAACATCGTGGCGGCCCACGGTTACTTTGGTCGGTTGATCTTCCAATACGCTAGCTTCAACAACTCTCGTTCCTTGCACTTCTTCTTGGGTGCATGGCCGGTAGTTGGGATCTGGTTCACCGCGCTGGGCATCAGCACGATGGCGTTCAACCTGAACGGGTTCAACTTCAACCAGTCCATCATCGACTCTCAAGGTCGTGTGGTGGGAACCTGGGCAGACGTGCTGAACCGCGCCAACCTGGGGATGGAAGTGATGCACGAGCGTAATGCTCACAACTTCCCGCTCGACTTGGCGGCTGGCGAAGCGGCTCCGATCGCGCTGACCGCTCCTGCTATCAACGGTTAATCCCTAAGACTCGGCTAAGTGAATGAGTGAAGCGCTCCTCTAGGGGGGCGCTTTGCCGTTTTAGTCACTTAATTGCTTCAAAAAAAACGATTAAAAGTGTATAAAGCAAAACAGATTTTTTCAACTGTATTTGTGTTTTAGCTATCACTGAAATGCCACATTGACAAGTAATTTCATAGCAAGGTTAGTCATATTAATATGAAGCTAGTTTAAACTCTCATTGTCAAATATTTTAAAAAACTGTTCGCGAAGAAAAATATATTATCTTATAAAGAGTAGATTTAAGCTATTAAGAATGAGGCTGAATCCGCCTGACTTTGATTCAGAGAACTGTTTACAGGATCTGGTTTAACAGTAAGGTTGGATATATTAAAGAATCTCTGTCTTAAGAGATATGGTTTGGCTTTTAGAGATTAGATTAAGCTCAAAGTTAACCACACTTAACATTGCTTTCAGAAAGTATATAAACTTCTCTCGATCGAGATTCCTATTCATTTTAATTAGCGTGAAATTGAAGGTGCATTGATTAAACCAATAGTGGTTATGGAGTAGCACATGAACTGAATTAGGCGATCGCTAAATTCAGCTTTGTTACTCATCCCCAAGACTTCTCAGCTACAAAAGTGAGTCAATTCAATGAGATCTAGCCTGCCAGAGTTCTCAGACGCTCAGCTCCAAATGATCTGCGAAACGGCTGATGTGATTACCTGTGAATGTCCAGCGCATTTAGTGGAATTGCTCCGTAAAGTCAAACGATTTCGGCGGTATACCGCTAATTGTGCTGATTTATCTCCGAATGAGGCGGAAACGCATCGGTGGTTAACGGAGCAAACATCACGGGTAGAGAAATTGCTGTCTCAGATCCTGTTTGAGTTTATGCAACGTGAAGAATTGTTAGATGAGCGGAGTCAATTGAACTTAGAAAAGTTAGCCGATCGCAACCGCTCGGCGGCGTTACGAGAACAGGCCTATTCCGCTTGACAATTTGTTTCAGAATTTGAGTCGTTTCTCAGGTTAACCCATCTACTCGTCAGCCGTGTGTTGACGCACTACTTGGACACAATGAATTTAGAAAATCCCATGAACCAAGCTAATCGGTGGACGAGTTTGATGAGTGAATCGGAATCCTCTACGATCGATCAACAACTGTTTTACCAGAAAGTTCAGGAACTCAATGCCAGCCTGGAACAACAGGTACAAGAACGGACTGCCCAACTGGAACGATCGCTGGAACTGGCTAGGGTTCTGAAACAAGTTACCGACGAAATTCGCAGTAGCTTAAATTCGCAAACCGTTCTCCAAACGATCGTCCGGGAAGTACGGCAGCTACTGAATACTGATCGCGTGGTGATTTATCGGTTTGGTCAGGATTGGATTGGGGAAGTTGTGGTGGAAGAAGTTCTAGCTCCCTGGGACTCGATTCTCGGCAAAACCTATCACGATACCTGTTTCCCAGCCGAACATGGGCAGCAATATCAGCAAGGACGGATCCGGGCGATCGATCATGTTGCCCTATCCAACTTAGCCCCTTGCCACAAAACTTTACTGCACACGATGCAAGTGCAAGCTAATTTAGTCGTCCCGATCCGAATGCACGATGCCCTCTGGGGCTTGCTGATTGCCCATGAGTGTCGTGCCCCGCGTCGTTGGCAGACCTTTGAAACCGATCTACTGCAACAACTGGCGGATCAAGCCGCGATCGCCATTCAGCAGGCTGAACTGTATGAGCAGAGTTGTATTGCTGCCGCCACGGCAAAAGCCCATGCCCAACAACTGGAACAGACAGCCCAGGAATTAGCTCAAACTCTTCAAGATTTGCAACAGGCACAAAGTCAGCTCGTCCAGACGGAAAAAATGTCCAGTTTGGGACAGTTAGTGGCGGGAGTTGCCCATGAAATCAATAATCCCGTCAATTTTATTTATGGCAATTTAACCTATGCTGCCAGCTACACCGAAACGTTATTAGAAGTCGTCGCCGCCTATCAAGCACAATGTCCCCAGCCGACTACCGCTACCCAGGCGGTTTTAGAAGAGGCAGATCTGGAGTTTTTAGCGGCTGATTTTCCTAAAATTCTGGCTTCGATGAAAGTGGGAGCCGATCGCATCCGGCAAATTGTCCGATCGCTGCAAAGTTTCTCACGCTGTGACCAGTCAGAAAAAAAGCCGATGGATATCCATGAAGGCATCGATCATACGTTATTGATTTTGCAACATCGGTTGAAAGAACAAAGCGATCGTCCTGCCATTCAGGTGGTCAGAGACTACGGGAATTTGCCTCCAGTGGAATGCTATGGTGGGCAACTGAATCAGGTATTCATGAATTTAATTAGTAACGCGATCGATGCCCTGGAAGAACGGGACAGTCAGCGGACTCTGGCGGAAATGAAACTGAAACCGAGTCAAATCACCATTCATACCGATTTGCAACAGCCGGAAATCGGTACACCGCAGATTGTGATTCGGATTGCGGATAATGGTGCAGGGATGACGGATGAGGTTAAAACTCGCTTATTTGACCCCTTCTTTACCACTAAACCTGTGGGCAAAGGCACAGGATTAGGTCTATCCATCAGTTACCAAATTGTGGTGGAAAAACATCAGGGACGCTTGCAATGTTGTTCTCAGATCGGTGAGGGCACAGAGTTCGCGATCGAGATTCCCATTGCCTGAACACGGTGAACGGCTTGGATTCCTGCTACCCTAGATACGAATCCTCCTGATCCTGAAGAGAACTGTGCCACATACGATTGTTACTGAAACCTGTGAAGGTGTCGCCGATTGCGTCGATGCCTGTCCTGTTGCCTGCATTCATCCCGGCCCCGGCAAGAACATGAAAGGGACGGATTGGTATTGGATCGATTTCGCGACCTGCATTGACTGTGGCATCTGTTTACAGGTGTGTCCAGTGGAAGGCGCGATCGTGCCGGAAGAGCGTCCCAATCTGCAAAAAACTCCGCAATAGGCAGGATTATGATTGATGGTGCGCCCCTTTTAGACGTTCAAGATGTGTACGCCGGGTATGTTAAGGACTTAGATATCTTGCAAGGGATTAACTTCAAAATTTATCCCAGTGAATTGGTCGCGGTAGTTGGGCCCAATGGTGCCGGAAAATCTACCCTGGCAAAAACCATCTTTGGTCTCCTGACTCCCCACCAGGGCAGCATTCTATTCCAGGGCAAACAGATTGCCGGCTTAAAGTCGAATCAAATTGTCCAACGGGGCATGTGTTATGTGCCCCAAATTGCCAATGTCTTTTCCTCTCTGACGGTGGAGGAAAATCTGGAGATGGGAGCCTTTGTCCGTGATGTGCCCTTGCAACCGTTAAAAGAGGAGATTTTTATCCGCTTTCCTCGGTTAGCGGAACGCCGCAAGCAACGGGCGGGAACTCTGTCAGGCGGTGAACGCCAAATGCTGGCAATGGGCAAAGCTTTGATGCTGAAACCTACCCTGCTGTTGTTAGATGAACCCTCGGCAGCCCTGTCACCCATCCTGGTCAATAGTGTGTTTGAGCAAATCAAGCAAATTAATCAGGGGGGAACTGCGATCGTCCTGGTGGAACAAAATGCCCGTAAAGCCTTAGAAATGGCAGACCGGGGGTACGTTTTAGAAGCAGGTCGCGATCGGTTTGAAGGGCGAGGCATTGATCTGCTCAACGATCCTAAAGTCGGTGAGCTGTATCTCGGGGCAACCAGAGCGCATTAATCCTGTCGATCGTCCCCCAGATCTTGTCTAAACATTTATACTTCTGGGAATGTCTTCATCCTAAAATTTAGGATCTCAACTCTCATACCCCCACTGATCCGTGGCGCTTAAACTTAGGGCTGAACACCTTCAAACCATGCAGGCTCATGCCGAACGTGCCTACCCAGACGAATGTTGCGGTTTGCTCCTGGGTAAGTTAGTGTCGGATGATAGAACCCTGGTGGACGTGCGAACGGTTGCCAATGCCTGGGATGAGGAGGTTGCCAATGAGTTTGCGGCAGCAGAAGCCTCGCTGACTAAAACTCGCCGCTACTGGATTGCCCCGGAGGAGATGCTGGTGGCTATGCGGCAGGCGCGGCAGCGCGATCTAGATGTGATTGGGATTTACCATTCCCATCCTGACCATCCGGCTGTACCTTCCGAATGCGATCGTCGTCATGCCTGGCAGCACTATTCCTACTTGATCTTCTCTGTTCATCGTGGGCAAGCCGGGGAATTCTATAGTTGGCAACTTGATGACAGCCATCAGTTTCAGTCGGAAGCGGTGATTGTCATTGAGTCAGCTTCGCCTTAGGTCGTCCAACACCTGTCCTTCCATATTGCTCAAATCATCATGCTGAACCCCAATCTGGATGAGATTCAGTTAACTAAAGAAGAGTACGAACGCTATTCGCGCCACCTGATTTTGCCAGAAGTGGGACTGGATGGGCAGAAGCGCCTGAAAGCTGCCAGTGTCCTCTGTATTGGCACTGGTGGTCTAGGATCACCGCTTTTGCTCTACCTGGCTGCCGCTGGCATCGGGCGGATTGGCATCGTCGATTTTGATGTTGTGGATCACTCCAACCTGCAACGTCAGGTGATTCACGGTACGTCCTGGGTCGGCAAACCCAAGATTGAGTCCGGCAAAAATCGGATTTTAGAAATTAATCCCTATTGCCAAGTTGATCTCTATGAAACGCGGCTGAGTTCGGAAAATGCGCTAGATATTGTCAAAGACTACGATGTGGTGGTAGATGGGACAGACAACTTCCCTACCCGCTATCTGGTGAATGATGCCTGTGTGCTGCTGAACAAGCCGAACGTCTACGGGTCGATTTTCCGATTTGAAGGACAAGCGACCGTCTTCAACTACGAAGGTGGTCCCAACTATCGTGATTTATATCCCGAACCCCCGCCCCCCGGACTGGTGCCATCCTGCGCTGAAGGTGGCGTGTTAGGCATTCTTCCTGGCGTGATTGGCGTTATCCAGGCGACGGAAACCGTCAAAATTATTTTGGGTACTGGCAATACTCTGAGCGGTCGCTTGCTGCTGTACGATGCCTTAAATATGAAGTTCCGGGAGTTGAAACTGCGCCCGAATCCCGAACGTCCTGTGATCGAAAAACTGATCGATTACGAAATGTTCTGTGGCATTCCCCAGGCGAAGGCGGCGGAAGCCCAAGCCCAGGCGGAAATGCGCGAAATTACCGTTCATGAACTCGAACGTTTGATGAGTGGTGGATCGGCGGAAACCTACGTGCTGCTGGATGTGCGAAACCCGAACGAACACCAGATTGCCCGCATTCCCGGAGCCGTACTCGTACCATTACCCGATATTGAAAATGGGGATGGAATCGCTAAAGTGCAGGAATTAGCGAATGGTTCTAAGCTCATTGTGCATTGCAAGTCCGGGATGCGATCGGCAAAGGCGATCGGCATCCTCAAACAAGCAGGCATCGAAGGCACCAATGTCAAAGGTGGCATTCTTGCCTGGAGCCGGGAAATTGATCCCTCTGTACCGGAATACTAAGGCTGAATGTCACTGAAATAACAATCCGAACCGCCCCCCAACCCCCAATTCTGGGGGAGCCGAACCTCAAAGTCCCCCAAAGTTGGGGGCTTAAAGCCCTACGGGCATACCAGAAAAGGGGGCGATCAGAGTGAAGCGTGTCCTTAAGTCAGTGCCATTCTACTAAGGCTCCTTACTCCAACCCAATTGGGGATTCATTGGTAGGGGTGAAACATCGGGGCAGCAATCCTTGTAACGGAATCAAGGTGAATCTACCCAATGCTTCGCCCTTACAGAAATGGGTCGTTAAGCGATCATCATGAGTTTTTCAAAGGTTTGTAACTTGACGGCTTCTGTGAGGTAGCTGGTGCCGTAGATCCGAGGAAGCTGATTCGTCTGCACTAACACCTGTCTGACTTCCAGATTCGAGATATCGGCTAAAACCCGATTACTCAAAAGCGCGATCGCGGCAGCAATCCCCACCCCCTGACCAACGGCGACATTAAACTCGACAATTCTACCCGCCGCACAGGCATAGCCATCATAGCCAGAGCCGGGACTGACGACGGCCAGATTCGGCACAGTTCTGAGCAGGGTATGTTGGATGCCGACATTAAATAACGGTGGATGGTGGAACGATACACTGGTGAGATCTTTCTCCCTGGCCTTTGCTCCTAACCCAGCGATTCCACCCCGCACATCCAGATGATAGCCAAAGGTGCCGAGCGCCTGGTTCGCGGGTACGGCTCCTGCCATCATTTTGGCTCCGGTCAGTGGATCTACGACACCTACCACATTACCCGCGTGACGAATATAGAGTTCCGTTGCCGGACGGATGGCGGTTGCCCCTAAGCTTTTAAACCACCGATCGAGAAAGGTAATTTCTTGCAGCATCTCTGGGGTCGGTTTGGCGGCGGCTCTGGCTAGCTGTTCTGCTTGTGAGCCGGTACAGGCACATAGCAAGGCATTCCACGATAAGCGAGTCGGTGACAGGATGGCGATATTCGGCTGATCGAGAATGGCACCACTTTTTTCTAGCGACCACCGCTTGCCTCGGAACGAGTGATAGGCGATCGACAATGCCTTACACCGCACATCAATATGATCCAAGCCCACATACATGGTTTTTGGCTTGCCACTAGCGTCTACCAAATCTTTGCGGAGTTGCTCCATTAATCTGGCATCGCTGCCTGCCGCAATCTGGATAAACCGTTGGGCTTCTGTGTCATTGGGATTCGTTAATCGTTTGAGGAAATCCAGTTCAAATTGCCGCAAGCGATCGACACTGAGCCCTTCCGTTTCAAATACTAAGGTCACGGGCAGTTCTGACTCGGGTAGCCCAAACGTGCCAAAGCCCTGAAGCTTTTCGGCTCCGGCATATTGTGCCAGTTCTGCATTCACCGTTGCATCAATAAACTGCTTGGCAAGATAGGTTTCGCCTCTGGCTAAGCGAATCCCGGCTAATAAAGAACCTTGCTTTAAGACGGAATGAATCTGTACCCGACTGATAATATCGGCACCGACCTCACTTAACATCTGCCGCAGAGCGGTATCTGCCTTGCGCGGATCTAAGGCAATTTGGGCAACTCCGGCTCGCTGTAAAAACTCTTTATAGATCGCCGCAGGATCGCCAAATGTCCCGAGATTCAAGGACTGCCGCACATCAACGGGCACCATAGCGCGATCGAGGTATGCCAACCCCCCTCTAACCAAATGCCCACCCACCCCATCGGGAGAATTGCCCTTAAACATCAATAGGGTTCTGGGAAACCGTCCGGTGCGTCGCCGATGTTCCCTAGCTGCACAGACAAGCGCTAACACACCTGGAACTTCATCTCCGAAGCCAATAATGTCGTAGGAACGGGTTACAGAGGGAGTGGCGGAGGTCATAGAGGCAACTGTTCAGATTCAAGATATGCACAAGCATGACCATCCTACTCCAGCAATTTGTTCTCAGCGCACCCGACCCTACTGGAAATCGGCGCTGGATTGCCCTGCACCTCCTGGAGATATGTTAGGGTAATGCATCCAATAATTTGCCCCGTCTCTTGCTGCGATCGTTACCATCATGACCACTGTGGACTCGAACCTGTTGCAAACTGCCCACCAACACTATCAGGCAGGACGATTGCGCGAAGCAGAGATAGTCTACCGCCAGGTGATCGAACGCCATCCTCAGCAATCCGAGGTCTGGTTCTGGCTGGGGTTAATTGCCAGTCAATTAGGCAGGTTAGAAGAGAGTGTGACCTGTTATCAGCAGGTGATCCAGTTAAATCCTGATTTAGCCGAAGCCCATAGTAATTTGGGCACTGTTTTGCTGGACTTAGGTCGTCGGTCTGAGGCGATCGCCCATCAGCAACGGGCTATATCCCTGCTGCCGCATGAGTCCCATTTGCACTACAACCTGGCGATCGCTCTATCCCAGGATGGTCAACTCGATGCGGCGATCGCCCACTACCAGCAAGCCATTGCTCTGAAGGCTGATTATGCTAATGCCCATCACAATTTAGGAGCCGTGTTATTTAAGCAGAATCGTTGGGAGGAAGCGATTCCGTACTACCAGCAAGCGATCACCCTGATGCCAGAGCATGTCAACGCTCGTAATAGTTTGGGGGTGGCTCTGTTACGACTGGGCAAGCTAGATGCGGCGAAGGATCAGTTTGCGACAGCGCTAACCCTGAAGCCCGATTATGCCAGTGCCCATGATAATCTCGGCACCGTTCTGCAACGCCAGGGACAACTGGATGCCGCGATCGATCATTACCGTCAGGCGATCGCCCTCAAACCGGATTGTGCCAATGCCTATAGCAACTTAGGGGCTGCTTTAAAGGAACAGGGTAAGTTAACGGAGTCGATCGCCTGCTACCAGGAAGCAATTCGGTTGCAACCCGACCATGCCGATGCCTACAACAACTATGGTGGGACGCTGGTCGAGCAGGGCAAATTTCACGAGGCGATCGGCTGTTATGAACAAGCGATTCATTACCGCCCGGATTATGCCGATGCTCACCTGAATTTAGGCATCATTCTCCTGACGCTTGGTGACTTTCCACGGGGATTTGCGGAATATCATTGGCGCTGGCAAACCAAACAATGCCCCGATTTGCGCTATCCCCAAGCCCTTTGGGATGGTGCTGACCTGCATAGCAAAGTCATTCTCCTCACCGCCGAACAGGGCTTTGGCGATACCCTGCAATTTGTTCGCTATGCTCCCCTGGTTGCTCAGCGAGGTGGGCATGTGGTAATTGCCTGCCAGAAACCTCTCCTACGGCTGCTGAATACACTGGTGGGGATCGATCGCTGCGTCGATCGCGATCGGGTGGATGTGCAAACCCACTTGCACGCGCCATTACTGGATTTACCGCAAATTTTGGGAACGACGCTAGAAACGATTCCTGCCCAGGTGCCCTATTTGCAGGTGCCGCCGTCGGGAATCAGGTTGCCGGGGGAGGGGGGAGGTCAGGGAGATGAGGGAGATGGGGAAGGGCGGTTTAAAGTAGGGATTGTGTGGGCGGCGAATCCCTCTAGTAGTACCGCCAGTAAGCGATCGTGTGCGCTGCACCAGTTTCTTTCACTGTTAGAGATACCGCAAATCACCCTCTACAGCTTGCAGAAAGACTGCCCGGAAGCCGATCGTCCGCTATTGACCTCCCATGAGCGAGTCTATGACCTGAGTGAACAACTTGAAGATTTTGGGGATACTGCCGCTGCGATCGCTCAACTTGATTTAGTCATCAGCGTTGATACTGCTGTCGCTCACTTAGCGGGAGCCTTAGGCAAACCTGTTTGGACATTACTTTCCTACGTTGCCGATTGGCGCTGGCTGCGCGATCGTACCGATACCCCCTGGTATCCCACCATGCGACTATTCCGCCAACCTCAACCCGGCGACTGGCAGACCGTGTTCCAACAGGTCGCTACCACCCTACAACACACCATTGCATCCAGTCCCCCCATCCCAACAACTGTCACTCAACCTCCCCCATCTCCCTTACCCTCTCCATCCCCCTTATCTCCCTTATCTCCTCTCACTCCCCAACCCTGCCGCCACGGGACATTTCTCTACCATCCCCACGATCGCAGCGTCGGGCAATCATTAGTTTTATATGGAGAGTATTTAGAAGGTGAGCTAATTCTCTTGGCGCGATTGCTGCGATCGAGGGATCTGGTGATTGAGGTCGGGGCAACCATTGGGGCGCAGACCGTTTGGTTGGCGAAAACGGTTGGCAGTCAGGGGAAGGTGTTAGCGATCGAGCCGCAACGCCTACTGTTTCAAATGTTGTGTGGCAATTTGGCGGTGAATCAAGTCGTCAATGTTTATCCCTATCCGGTAGCGGTGGGAGCCCAGGCTGGGTTTACCCAGGTGACTGTGCCGCCAATGTTTCGATCGGCAGTAGAACTTCCTGTGAGTGAACCAGTTCAGGTGGCTACATTAGATAGTTTTGCGGTGCCGCAGTGTCGCTTACTCAAAATTAATCATTGGAACATTGCTTTATCGGTTTTACAAGGCTCTGTTACAACGATTCAGCGGTGCCAACCGATCGTATATATCCGCGATCGTCGTCCTCAAACAGCGATCTCTCACGATGGCAACAGAACCTTACTAGACGACCTGCAACAATATCTCGAACCATTAGGGTATGACCTGTATTGGCATCGAATGTCCTGGTATCGCTCTAACAATTTCCGGCAGCATCCCTTACCGGAGTTTAACCCGATCGCGAACAACCTCTTGGGAGCGCCGCGTCAACTGGGAATCACAGTGCCTGGAGTAGAGCGGATTACGCCATTGCCAGCGCTTTAAGCACACGCTGATGGGCACGATGATATCGGTGGAGTCGCTCCATATCCCGATCAGTGAGTGCCGACATCCGGGTTAGTGTCATGTTGTCCTCTAGGTCATACCGTTTGACGCGGGTGGCTAAGGGATTCGTCAAGACCCGATCGATAAATTCGTCGTAATTCTCTTCAGCCCGTCGGGTGAGGCAATCCAGGGCAGCGATGACGACCTCAGGACAGCCTTCGGCGGCTAGTTGGTCGAGTGTCCAGTCCGAATCTTCCACTACATCATGTAGTACAGCAACTATTTGTTCTAATTCGGTCTGCCCTCGCATCATCATCCGAAGGGGATGCAAAATATACGGCGCATTTGCCTTATCCAATTGCTCCTGGTGAGCCACTGCCGCAATTGCGATCGCTTTGCCCAATAAATGAGTCAATTCTTCATTCATCATGATTTACCGATAAGTCATGCAGAAAGGGGCTGTTGCACCAGCCGTTTGTTCGATCGTAGCGGCTTGACTAATCGACTTGAATGCCCTGGACCCCGATTGCCAGACTGCCAATGGCAAGGGAGTGATTGACAGATTGGCTCCGACTGGCGAACTTCAGCCAACAGCAGCGGGAGTTCGTGTTGCACCATCGCCCAATACATCCGGGGAAATTCTGCATAGTTAAAATTGCAAGCCCGGAACACTTCGATAATGCGGTGATAGCGATGCAGTGACCAATGCCGTAAAATCTGCCAGGACGGATGAAGATCTTCAGCCGCCAGGATTTCCTGAGCTTGATGGTGTAATCTGGGCAAGTAATTCTCCAGCCAAAACTGCATCATCCGGTGATAATTAGGATTCTGGTAGGCAGTGAACTGAAGAATTTCCTCCCGGCGCACACTATATTCTTGCAATAGTTCTTCAGGTAAATAACAAATACCCTGAACTGCATCTTCACTTAAATCGCGCAGGTTGTTATAAAACTGATCGATCGCACCCAGGGAGTAAGCGGCTTGGCGATACTGCCGGG
Organism: Pantanalinema rosaneae CENA516; assembly: GCF_050753385.1. Lineage (NCBI taxonomy): Bacteria > Bacillati > Cyanobacteriota > Cyanophyceae > Leptolyngbyales > Leptolyngbyaceae > Pantanalinema > Pantanalinema rosaneae. Next base: position 4,994 of record NZ_JBLZFZ010000075.1, on the reverse strand, counting down.
GCAGGTACGGAAACAGTTGAAAAAACGAGCCTGCTAACGCCTTCAGCATCATTTCATACTGATCCAGTGTCGGAATTACCAGATTTGGGATATGGTAGCGGGCGATCGCAGACAAATAGCGTTGCCAAGCCCGGATCGCGGGATAGTCAATTACCCCCGTGGACTGCCACCAGCGATCGTAAAGGGGCAGCAAAAACTCGGTATAAATACTTCCGGCTGCTACCTGTCCTGTTTCAACTACCCCTTTCCATTCCATGAAGAATGTGTAAAATTGATGACTACCAGGGTTGAGTAAATCCTGTTCCGCTAATCGATCAATCCAGCGAATCCAGCGAATCCGTTGCACCCATTCATTCTGTACGTCGGATTCTAGTTCAGTCACCCAGGCAGCATTATCTTCGTCCTTGAGGGTATCGTCTGCCACGGCGGCATACAACGAGGAGCCAAATTGATTAGCCATAGTAGATGCGTCATTGTCAATGCGTATATACGCCATTCTTTGACTTTGCTATAGCTTTATAATTCCCCGCTTTTGCTAAGATTAACGTTGTGTCCTGGATCACATTGAGAACAACCAGCACCCGATGGGAAGCTGAACTGATGCAGCAGGTGTTGACATCTCACGAGATTGCCAGCCGAATTGTTGACTTAGGAGTGTCTTCCTATATGGGCTATGGTTGTCCGGCGGCGTTGCAAGTCTTGCCCGACGATCGCTGGACGGCATTGTTGTTACTCAGCCCAATCGGGGATGACACCAGTGAGGACGAAATGAACCATCCACCAGAGTTGCTAGAGTGAATTGGTATAATCTATCCGCAACTAAATGCTGGAATTGCCTGTCCCCCAATGTAGCGTTGATCATATTCGCTGAATTGTCTCTCAGAAGAATATTTGCTGTCAGCCAGATTTACATATTCAGTTAACAATCCACCACGTCCATGTCTCTATTTGATTGGTTTGCAAATCGACAAAAATCAGGTCCGATCAGCCAGGATCATCAGGAACGCGAGATTGCTGATGGACTGTGGTCAAAGTGTGAGGTGTGCAGCGTTCTCACCTACACCAAGGACTTACAGGCAAACCAGATGGTTTGTCCAGATTGCGGGCATCACAAGCGAGTCTATAGCGATGAACGGATTCGCCAGTTGATTGATCCCAATACCTGGATGCCGATGGATGCAGGGCTACACGCTACGGATCCTCTAAAGTTCCGCGATCGCAAATCCTACAGCGATCGGCTGCGGGACATGCAGGAAAAAACCAAACTGAAGGATGCCGTTCAAACCGGCGTTGGGCAATTGGATAGCATCCCGATGGCATTGGGCGTGATGGACTTCCGCTTTATGGGCGGCAGTATGGGTTCGGTGGTGGGGGAAAAATTAACTCGCTTGATTGAACGAGCTACCCGCGAACGGATCCCAGTTGTGATTGTCTGTGCTTCGGGGGGAGCCAGAATGCAGGAGGGTATGTTGAGCCTGATGCAAATGGCAAAAATCTCTGGAGCGCTAGAACGGCACCGGGATCATCACTTGCTGTATATCCCAGTCTTGACCCATCCCACAACCGGGGGAGTCACGGCGAGCTTTGCCATGCTGGGCGACATTATTCTGGCAGAACCCAAGGCAACGATCGGGTTTGCCGGACGGCGTGTGGTGGAACAAACTTTGCGCGAAAAACTGCCGGATGACTTCCAAACCGCCGAATACTTGCTACAACACGGATTTGTCGATGCGATCGTGCCTCGTACCCAACTGAAAGCGACCCTGGCGCGGTTAATGCGACTGCATCAGCCGATCGCTCCAGCCTCTCCCCTCCCACCAATACATTTACCCGAAGTGGAAGTGCGATCGTTCAGTATTTCGGCTCCGGACTAAAACGGAAAAAGACCTGGCAGCCCCCCGCCAGGTCCGCAGTTGCACTTGAGCAAACTGATGATGTTTTTAAGATACTGGGGATCATGCCTTTGCCCCTTCCTCGCACCAGATGACCTAAGTGGGTGATTTTGGGCTCACCCAAATGAAAATTTTCTTTGTACAGGTGATAGCCTCCGCCGATGCCTCAACACTATCCGCGCGATTTAGTTGGTTACGGGCAGCATCCTCCGGATCCCCAATGGCCCCAGCAAGCCCGGATCGCTGTACAGTTTGTGATCAATTATGAGGAGGGTGGCGAAACCTGTATTCTGCATGGGGATCAAGCTTCGGAAGCCTTTCTATCGGAAATCGTTGGGGCGGTGCCGTTGATGGGACTGCGCCACATGAACATGGAATCCTGCTATGAGTACGGCAGCCGCGCTGGATTCTGGCGACTGCATCGCTTGTTTACCGAACGCGGGATTCCGGTCACGGTATATGGGGTAGCTATGGCACTCGATCGCCATCCCGAAGCCGTTGCTGCCATGCAAGCCGCCGATTGGGAGATTGCCAGTCATGGCTACCGTTGGATTGACTACAAATACTTTAGTGAAGCCGACGAACGCCAGCATTTACAGCAAGCGATCGCCCTCCATACGCAAGCCACAGGCAGCCGTCCCCTCGGGTGGTATACCGGGCGCAATAGTCCCCATACCCGCAAACTGGTGGTCGAAGCGGGAGGATTTCTGTATGACTCTGATAGTTACGCCGATGACCTGCCCTATTGGGTGCATGACTACGGCACTCCCCATCTAGTGATTCCCTACACCCTGGATCACAATGACATGCGGTTTGCCACCCCCCAGGGCTTTAACTCCGGCGATCAATTTTTTGCGTACCTGCGCGATGCCTTTGATCTGCTTTATGCCGAAGGGGAAACGGCTGCCAAAATGATGAGTATTGGTCTACATTGCCGATTAGTGGGTAGACCGGGGCGGGCGGCGGCTCTGGCTCGCTTTTTGGACTATGTGCAACAGCACGATCGCGTTTGGCTATGTCGCCGGATTGACATTGCCCACCACTGGCATACCTACCACAAACCGCAGTAGTCGCTGTTAAACCAGATGCTTTTGTAAGACGGACTTGGGAGCGCGGCGAATTCGACACAGAATCGTTTCCTGCCCTAAGCGCGTACAGGCTTCAAACCGATGGCAGCCCGAAAAGCCATAATACTGCCCATCCACTTCCAGTACATCGATCGGCTCTTGTTGTCCAATCTCCTGAATCGATGCCATTAACGCGGCCACTTTTTGTGGATCATTTTGCCGAAACAACGGTCGCCGAATTTGGTTCAACTGTAATGCTTCCACCCGTACCATGCGTGTATGCCTCAATCATCTCTTTCTAAATCATACTCATTACGAGTTTGAGCTGCAACTTTTTGGGGATTTATCGGTCAACTATCCTGATCTACTGCTTGAGGCATGGCTAATGGCTAGTGAGAGTCCCTGGCATCACCAGATCAAATCAGTTCATGAAAAATAACGGATTGCATTTTGTCCAAAGAGCACTATCTTAGGATCTGAGCAACTGCGACCTGTCATTGTGGGAGATAGACAACTTTGCGAGTTCAGCCTGCTTTTCTCAACCGACTGGCGGTACTGCCGCTGCTGTCCCTCTCACTGCTGTCTGGCACGACCTTAGCAGTGACGGCTCTTTTGGGTTCCACAGTCAAGGCAACCCAAGCGGCAAATCCCCCAAATCCCGATCTCTATGTTGGCATCGTGCAGCGATTTGGCAGCAAGCCCACCGATACCTTAACGCTTCAGGCGAACTCGGGCGATCGGTTAACCTTCCGCTTGAAAACAGGTACTCAGGAACAAACGGTCACCGGGACAATGGCTAAGTTGGAAATTGTTACCCAGCCCTTGCCAGAACCCAAGCTAGAAGAACGGGTCGTGCTGGATACCCACCGCAGCTTTGAGAGCGCCGAAGCCAGTGCGAATCAATGGCGGGCGCAGGGCATTGAGGTGGAGGTGGCTCAACCCGGACGGTGGCAGGTGTGGGCAAAACGAGAGGTTTATAGCAATCCCGTGGTGCGACGGTTATTACTGCAAAACTTGCAGTCTAAGGGCATTCAAACCGCTTATATTGACAGCAAAGTGGTGCAACAGCAACCAAAATCGTCATTGGTGGTGAATGGCTACCGTTATAACCGCGATTACATCGACATCTCCTCTAACCAGGGAGTGATTCAGGTTAGCCCGATCGGGGACGATCGCGGTCGGAATCTGTATGCGGGCACGTTACGGCTGCAACCGAATACCTATGGCACCTACACCTTAGTCAATCGAGTCCCGGTAGAAACCTACTTGCGTGGTGTTGTACCCCATGAAATTGGCACCTGGGCAACTCCCTCGGTCTTACAAACCCAGGCAATTTTGGCCAGAACCTATGCCTTGCGGAACTTGCGGCGGTTTGCTGTAGATGGCTATCAACTCTGTGCGGATACCCAATGTCAGGTATACAACGGCTTGACGGGAGCGGCTCCAGCCACCGATCGGGCGATCGCGGCAACCAAAGGCTTAGTGCTGACCTATCAAAATGAACTGGTGGATGCGGTCTACTCTTCAACTACGGGGGGAGTTACGGCGGCATTCCAGGATATCTGGCAAGGAGCGGATCGCCCCTATCTCCGGGGTGTGTTGGACTCGGTTGGTAGCCCCTGGGATTTATCCCGCTACCCCCTGACTGAGGAACAGCATGTCCGGCGGTTTATCAGTCAGAAGAATGGCTTTAACGAAGAGGGGAGTCGCTGGTTTCGCTGGCGGGCAGAGAGTCGGCTGGCAGAATTGACGAAAGAGTTGAAGACCTATCTGGCAACTCAAAAAAGTCCGTTAGCTGGATTTAAAGCGATTCAGCAAATGCAGGTGCTGCAACGATCACCCTCGGGTCGGGTGTTGAAACTGGCTGTCACCACCGATTTGGGGACTGTGGAACTGGAGAAAGACAATATTCTGAAGGTGTTCTATGCCCCCAATAGCACCTTTTTCTACCTGGAACCGCTCTATGGAGCAAACAAAGCCCTTCAGGGATATGCCTTTGTCGGCGGGGGCTTGGGGCTGTCTCTTATACACATCT
>NZ_JBLZFZ010000074.1:0-34269 GCF_050753385.1 Pantanalinema rosaneae CENA516 | reverse complement strand
AGATGTGTATAAGAGACAGGTGGGAGTGGTGGGGAGATGGCGAGACTGGACGCGGGGATGAGACAACAGAGGAGGGGCACACTGCTAGATAACCAGAGGCGGTATGGTTGGGGAATGAACTGAAGGGAGAGGACGGTCATAGCCCGCTTGCCAGTTCTTCACAGATGCGGGCAAAGGCGGCAGGGGGATCGGCAGCCGCTGTAATGGGACGACCAATCACCAGGTAATTGGCTCCGGCTTGAACTGCTGCCGCCGGAGTTAGGGTGCGCTGTTGATCGCCCGCTTCTGCCCAACTGGGACGCACTCCGGGACAAACGAGTAAGAAGCGATCGCCTAGGGTTTGCCGTAATTGAGCCACTTCCTGTGGAGAACAAACGGCTCCCGCCAATCCACTTTCCTGAGCCAGTAGTGCCATGTGCAGGGCATATTCGGGTAACTCCAGGGGAATTTTCAGGTCAAACGCCAGCGCTCTGGCATTCAAGCTGGTTAACACGGTAATCGCTAGTAGGTTAGGAGCAGGATGGTTCATTTCCGTTGCCCCCGCGATCGCGGCAGACTGAGCCGCCTCTAAAGCTGCCCGACCGGCTGTGGCGTGAACGGTCAAGAGATCTACGCCATAGCGTCCGGCAGCCCGACAGGCACCCGCTACGGTGTTGGGAATATCGTGGAATTTCAGATCCAAAAAAATCTGTTTCTGTCGTGCCTTCAGTTCCGTTAAAATGTCAGACCCACTGCTGACAAACAATTCCAGCCCCACTTTCCAGAAGTTGACCTCTGGGAGACGATCAATCAAGGCGATCGCCTGATCTGCCGTTGGGACATCGAGCGGCACAATAATTCGATTGGCAACAGACACGCCGATCACTCACTCCGATAATTTGGCATCCTCAGTCTACCTCTGGAGTTGGAAGCTTGGGCGATCGCAGCAGGGATTACCGCGACCTGGGATGGCATTGTGTAGGATGAAGATTGTGTGCAACCCCATCCCCGCATCCATGACTGTGAATCCTCTGCTGACCCTGCCCTACGAACCGGCATTAGAACAACTCGGTGATGACTACTATGACATTGTAGAAGCGGCTCAGTTCCCGACTCAGATTCTGCGATTTCGGAACGATGATTTGCTGGGTCTGTTAGGACTGGAACCCCAGAGCGTTCAAGATCAAGATTTTATCGCGGCCTTTGGGCAGTTTGACCAGCCACCGCGTCCGTTATTGGCGCTGCGCTATCACGGCTATCAGTTTGGCGAGTACAACGCATTTTTGGGGGATGGGCGGGGCTTCCTCTATGGTCAGGTGCGGGGTACAGATGGCGAGTTGTATGACTTCGGTACGAAAGGGTCGGGCAGAACTCCCTATTCCCGAGGGGGCGATGGGCGGCTGACGTTGAAGGGGGGAGTCCGGGAGGTGTTAGCCGCAGAGGCGTTACATCGGGCTAAGGTGAGGACTTCTCGCTGTCTCAGCCTGATTGAAACCGGAGAATCCCTCTGGCGGGGCGATGAACCCTCTCCTACCCGATCGTCGGTGATGGTGCGCTTTAGTCGATCGCATATTCGATTTGGCACCTTTGAGCGGTTGCATCGCCTCGATCGTAAAGATCTGATCGCCATTTTGTTGGATCATGTGATCGAATACTACTATCCCCATCTGCAACAGCAGACCGATCGCTATGCGTTGTTTTATGCCGAATTAGTGGAACGAGTGGCGGAATTGGTAGCGCAATGGATGGCGGCGGGCTTCTGTCATGGTGTGTTGAATACCGATAATATGTCGATTACGGGGGAAAGTTTTGACTATGGGCCCTACGCCTTTATTCCTACGCTTGATCCTCGATTTACGGCGGCTTATTTTGATTATTCGGGACGCTATAGTTACGGCAATCAACCCGCGATTTGTCGGTGGAATTTAGAAATGTTGCAAGCGCCGATGAGTCGCGTGATTGCTTTTGCAGATTTAGACGCAGCATTAGCGAAGTTTGAAGACTATTACGATCGTGCCTATCGCCAACGCATATTGTACAAGTTGGGATTTGATCAATTGACTGTGATCGAAGCCGAGGAATTGCTTAAGGCAACCTTGCAATTTTTGCACATTTCCCAGATTGACTATCATGACTTTTTCCAACGGTTAACTCAGCAGTTTTCTATCCGTTGGCGAGAAGATGTGAATGCCATTTTCCCCGATGTTCAAGAGCTAGATGATCAACTGGCAAATCTCTGGAACACCTGGAAGATTACCTACTTTAATCAACTACTCAATCTACCGATGGCAGAGCTTGAACAAATTCCCGATCGACTATCGGCATACAATCCCACTACAGCCCTGTTACGTCCCGCTATTGAAGCTGCCTGGGCACCAATTACACAACAGGATGATTGGAGCCAATTTAATCAATTACTAGAACAAATTCGAGCCTGATTGTGATCTTTAGTCTGCCCCACCTGACCACCGATCGCCTGCTATTAAGATTAGCCACTTATAGAGATGCGGCAGCAATCTTAAATTACTACGTGGGCAATAGTGCATTTCTGGAACCGTTTGAACCCGCAAGGGCAGAGGAATTTTACACGTTAGAATTCTGGCAGGAACAGGGAGAGAAATCGGTGATTGAATTTAATTATCAACAGTCAGTCAAACTGTGTTTGTTTACCCAAACTTATCCCGATCGCGTCATTGGTAAAATCAATTTTACTCAGATGCAGTTTGGCGTTTCCTATACCTGTTTATTGGGCTACAGTTTGGCGGCATCGGAGCAGGGAAAAGGGTATATGACTGAAGCCCTAAAAACGGCGATCGGTTACATGTTTGAGCAATTTAATTTGCATCGGATTATGGCAAACTATATGCCCCGCAATGAACGGAGTGGCAAGGTATTAAGACGGTTAGGGTTTGTGGTCGAGGGATATGCCAGAGATTACCTGTTAATTAACCGCAAATGGGAAGATCATATTCTCACCAGTTTGATTAATCCCCATTGGCAATGACTTCAGGAACCACGATCGCCGCCATTGCAACTGCCATTGTGCCTCAACAAGGGAGTGTCGGTATTGTTCGCCTGTCCGGCTCAGAGGCGTTGACAATCGCTCGCCACCTGTTTCATGCTCCGGGGCAACAGAGTTGGGAGAGTCACCGCATTCTCTATGGATTTGTCCGGCATCCCCAGACTAAAGCGACGATCGATGAAGCGCTGTTATTAATCATGCTGGCTCCTCGCTCCTATACCCGTGAGGATGTGGTGGAATTCCATTGTCATGGCGGCATTATGGTGGTGCAGCAGATCTTACAGTTGTGTCTGGAGCAGGGAGCGCGGCTGGCACAACCGGGAGAATTCACCCTGAGAGCGTTTCTGAATGGACGATTGGATTTAACTCAGGCAGAGAGTATTGCGGATCTGGTGGGGGCGCGATCGCCCCAAGCCGCCCAAACTGCCCTCGCCGGACTGCAAGGCAAACTGGCGCATCCGATCCGCCAACTGCGGCAAGATTGCCTGAATCTGCTGGCAGAAATTGAAGCTCGAATTGATTTTGAAGAAGATTTACCGCCCTTAAATGAAGCGGAAATCCATACGAATCTGGAGCAAATCCTCACCCAAATTACCCAGGTTTTAGCCACAGCCGATCGCGGAGAATTGCTGCGAACTGGGCTGAAAGTGGCGATCGTCGGTCGTCCGAATGTCGGCAAATCCAGTCTACTCAATGCCTGGAGCCGGAGTGATCGGGCGATCGTCACGGATCTACCCGGCACGACTCGGGATGTGGTGGAATCTCAATTAGTGGTTGGCGGCATTCCAATTCAGGTGTTAGATACGGCGGGCATCCGGGATACTGTCGATCGGGTGGAGCAAATTGGGGTTGAGCGATCGCGGTCTGCTGCCCAATCCGCCGATTTAGTGCTGTTGACGATCGATGCCGAGAGTGGGTGGACATCTGCCGATCAAGCGATCTACGAGCAGGTACAGGATCGCCCGCTCATTCTGGTTCTCAACAAAATTGATCTGGCATCCCCGAACGACCCTCCCGTTTTACCCCAAATGATGACGATGGTGCAAACGGCGGCGGCACTCGGGCAGGGGATTGACGCATTGGAGCAAGCTATTTTAGAGACAGTCCATACAGGCATCCAGGCTGCCAACCTCGATCTGGCGATTAATCAACGCCAAGCGGCGGCATTAACTACGGCAAAGTCGGCATTAGAAGGGGTACAGGTCACGATCGCTCAACACCTCCCCCTGGATTTCTGGACGATCGATCTTCGCAGTGCCATCTATGCTTTAGGGGAGATTTTGGGGGAAGACGTAACCGAGTCCGTCCTCGATCGCGTGTTTAGCCAGTTTTGTATCGGTAAGTAAGCGAAGGGATGGGGCAATTCTGAAGCAATTTGACAGAATCTTGCGAAAATGAAAAATTTTCTGCCCGATCTCATAAATTTGCGTCAGCATGGCAAAACCGGGGATCACTTTTACGTCCTCCTGATCGTTTGAGCTGTTACATATCGTAATTCGATCGCATCGGTAAATTATCCTGGGTCAAACTAGCCTTTGACAGCAATTTCCGAACTTAACCCAAGATTGACGAGTGCAAATTTCGTTAGTCACAAACTTAAAGATCACACATGACACGCTACAAACGGTGAACAATAAATTCATATAGTCTGAAAATCAGACGGGAGAACCTTATGGGAGACATGAATGCCGCTGAACTACTGGTTCGGTGTTTAGAAAACGAAGGAGTTCGCTACGTTTTCGGATTGCCCGGTGAAGAGAATCTGCACATGCTGGAGGCACTGAAACACTCCTCGATTCAATTCATTACCACCCGCCATGAACAAGGGGCAGCGTTTATGGCAGATGTCTATGGTCGCCTGACCGGACAGGCTGGAGTTTGTTTATCGACCCTGGGACCGGGAGCCACCAATCTGATGACGGGTGTGGCAGATGCCAATCTCGATCGCGCTCCGTTAGTAGCGATTACGGGACAAGTCGGCACCGATCGCATGCATATTGAGTCCCACCAGTATCTCGATCTAGTGGCAATGTTTGCTCCGGTGACAAAGTGGAATGCCCAGATTGTCCGTCCGACCAATACCCCCGAAATTGTCCGCAAGGCATTTAAGATTGCCCAGTCCGAAAAACCCGGTGCTGTTCATATTGATTTGCCAGAGAATATTGCGGCAATGCCAGCTCCTGGGAAGCCCTTAACCAAAGCACCGATCGAAAAAACCTATGCGTCTTTCCATAGCATTGAGAAAGCCGCCGAAATGATTTCCAAGGCAACTAATCCCCTGATTCTGGTAGGAAATGGAGCCATTCGTGCCCATGCCAGCGATATGCTGACGGAATTTGCTACCCGGTTGAATATTCCCGTAGCGAATACGTTTATGGGCAAAGGCGTGATGCGCTATACCCATCCCCTGGCTCTTTGGGCAGTGGGACTCCAACAACGGGATTACATCAGTTGTGGCTTCGATCGTGCCGATTTAGTGATCGCGATCGGCTATGACCTGGTGGAATACTCTCCCAAAAAGTGGAATCCCGAAGGCAATATCCCGATCGTTCACATTGGCATGACTCCCGCCGAAGTCGATAGCAGCTACATTCCTGTAGTGGAAGTGATTGGCGATATTGGTGACTCGTTAAAAGAAGTGCTGTATCGCGCCGATCGCACTGGCAAACCCGATCCCTATGCGCTGGAATTACGCGCCGATATCCGCAGTGACTACAGTTACTATGCCAACGATGAAGGGTTTCCGGTCAAACCCCAGAAGATTGTTTATGATCTGCGGCAAGTCATGGGCCCCGAAGACATTGCCATTTCTGATGTTGGCGCTCATAAGATGTGGATGGCGCGGCATTATCACTGCGAACGTCCCAATACTTGCATCATCTCCAATGGCTTTGCGGCAATGGGAATTGCCATTCCCGGAGCGATCGCGGCGAAATTGGTCTATCCCGATCGGCGGGTGGTGGCGGTCACGGGAGATGGCGGCTTTATGATGAACTGCCAGGAACTAGAGACGGCTCTCCGGGTGGGCACGCCCTTCGTCACGTTAATCTTCAATGATGGTGGTTATGGCTTAATTGAATGGAAACAGCATAATCACTTTGGCGAATCAGCCTTTATCAAATTCGGCAATCCAGATTTCGTCAAACTGGCTGAGAGTATGGGATTGAAAGGCTATCGGGTCGAATCATGTCTCGATCTCGTTCCCATCCTGAAAGATGCTCTAGAACAGGATGTTCCCGCCGTGATTGACTGCCCAGTGGACTATCAAGAAAATCTCCGCTTTACCCAACGAGCCGGAGACTTGAGTTGCGCCATGTAGTGGCTTTCCTGAGGATTGGTCAGACCAGAAGATGAGGATGTATGGTGAGCGATCGCGATTCATCCTCATCCCCGGCTGTAGCCCTAAACACCTACGTCTTTCCGTTCAATTAAGGTTTCGACAATTCGGACTAACCGATCGACCGTTTCTGCCTGTCGTTGGGTGGTGGCTTTCAGTTCCGCCATATCTGCCCGAAATTCTGTCATGCTTTGTTGCATTTCGGTACGGAACTCAGAGAGTCCTTCCCGCATTTCGGTACGGAACTCAGAGAGCCCAGACCTAAAATCCGCCATTTCGGCTTGCCATTGCAGGCGGTACTCGACCATCCCTTCGGTCAATCTACCTACCTGGTCAATCAGAAGTTCGACTTTACTGTCTAACTGGTTGTCTGAAGAATAAGTCATGGCTAAATTCTACCGCGATCGCCCTGAAGTATAGCTGTTGGCTCATCTGGACGATCACCCACCAAACTATATTTGTTTGTGCTAGGACTATTTGTGTGATAGTTTGAGTGATTTGTAACCGATTTGTTGTGCAACAAAATAGTTCGACTGACCCAATTCCATCCCTGACTCCGTCGCAACAGGCGGCTAGAGAACCCTGTCTTGGCGTGTTGCGGGAATTAGCCCGTACCTATCAGGCATTCTCTAGTTTTGATGAAAACTATATTCGCCAATTGGGCTTAACGGTGCCCCAGTACGATGTCATCTGCACTCTGGGCAATACTCCTGGCATGATGATGGGGCAGTTAGCCGAAAAAACCTTAGTGACCAAGGGCACCTTAACGGGCATTGTCGATCGCCTGGAAAAAAAAGGGTTGGTGCGGCGAGAAGTGCCACCGGATAATCGCCGATGTTTCATCATTGTGCTAACCACCGCAGGGGAGCAAGTCTTTGAAGAAGTGTTTCCGACTCATATCAATTGCTTAAAGCAACGGTTTAGCCACCTCTCTGCCGAGCAACTGCAACAGATCCAAACCTCATTGCAACAGTTACGGCGTGTATTTCAGCCCGACGTAAATACCCCAGTGGAGGAAGTTAGAAATCATTAGGATCTGCCAGAATCGATCGGCATTCTTGGCACTAAGGTTGATTCATGGCTTCTCGTTCTGCTCCTCGTCCGGCATCACTTCCCCATCCCCTGACGCGGCTGATGCACTACAGCCGTACCCATCGCCAACAGGTTTGGGCGGCGATCGCCTGTTCCATTCTCAACAAATTATTTGACCTGGCTCCCCCGGTGCTGATTGGCATGGCCGTGGATGTGGTGGTCGAGCGGCAAAATTCGCTGATTGCCTCCTGGGGGGTGGCAGATATCCAGACGCAACTGTTGATTTTGTCGGGACTGACGCTAGTGATTTGGGGGCTAGAGTCGGTCTTTCAATATGCCTACGATCGGCTCTGGCGCAATCTGGCACAAACCATTCAGCATGAACTGCGGATTGATGCCTATGGGCATTTGCAAGAGTTGGAGATGTCGTTTTTTGAGGAACGCAGTACGGGAACGTTGCTCTCGGTACTGAATGATGACATTAACCAATTAGAACGGTTTTTGGATCACGGAGCCAATGAAGTTCTCCAAGTTTCTACTACCGTGATTGTCGTCGGAGCCGCATTCTTCTTTCTGGCTCCGGGGGTGGCATGGATGGCAATGTTACCGATGCCATTTATTTTATGGGGATCGTTTGCCTTTCAGCGGCGTTTAGCTCCCCGCTATGCTGATGTGCGGGAAAAAGCGGGACTGGTGAATAGTCGGTTAGCCAACAACCTGTCTGGCATGGCAACAATCAAGAGCTTTACCGCCGAACAGTATGAACTCGATCGCGTGGGGGTAGAAAGTGAAGCCTATCGTCGTAGTAATCGGCGGGCGATCGCCCTCAGTGCTGCCTTTATTCCCTTAATCCGCATGGTGATTTTATTGGGATTTACCGCGACGTTGTTTTTTGGTGGACTTGCTGCCGCCCAGGGACAGTTAGCGGTTGGCACGTATAGTGTGCTGGTGTTCATTACCCAACGCTTACTCTGGCCCTTAACCAACTTGGGACAAACGCTAGATCAATATCAACGGGCAATGGCTTCAACCAATCGGGTAATGAATCTGTTGGATACGCCGATCGCGATCCGGACGGGGACAACTCCTTTACCGACCCCAACGGTTCAAGGTGCGGTGGAGATGGAACAGATTACCTTTGCCTACAACAACCAGCCGCCCGTGGTTGAAGATCTGTCGTTGCAGATTCCGGCGGGGCAAACGATCGCCATTGTCGGGTCAACCGGATCGGGGAAGAGTACCCTGGTGAAACTGCTACTCCGGTTTTATGAAGTCCAACAGGGAAGAATTACGATCGATGGTAAAGATATCCGCGATCTGAACCTGCGAGATCTGCGCCGCTCGATCGGGTGGGTGAGTCAGGATGTGTTTTTGTTTCACGGGACGGTAGCTGAAAATATTGCCTATGGTAGCTTTGGCGCTTCTTTGGAAGAAATCACCCATGCGGCGAAACTAGCAGAAGCCCATGAATTTATCCGGCGACTCCCTCAAGGCTACGACACGATCGTCGGGGAGCGGGGACAAAAACTCTCGGGTGGTCAGCGGCAACGGCTGGCGATCGCCCGCGCCTTATTAAAAGATCCCCCCATCCTGATTCTGGATGAAGCCACCTCGGCAGTGGATAACGAAACTGAAGCGGCGATTCAACGATCGCTGGAACACATTACCCAAAACCGCACGACGATCGCCATTGCCCATCGCCTGTCTACGATTCGCTACAGCGATCGCATTTATGTGATGGAACATGGCAAGTTAGTCGAACAGGGTAAACACGAAGACTTACTCGCTGCCAATGGCATCTATGCCCATTTGTGGAATATTCAATCTGGCTTGCGATCGTCCTAGAGTATTGCCCAGTGAAAGCCGTATGATGGGCGTTGTCCTTGTGTATCTCCACGGTTGCAGACTGACATGCCCGCCAACGTGACGGTAATTGATCATCCCCTGATTCAACACAAATTGACGTTAATGCGTCGGGCTGAAACCAGTACGGCTAAGTTTCGATCGCTGTTAACTGAAATTAGTATGCTGCTTGCCTATGAGGTGACCCGCGATTTGCCGCTGAAGTACGAGACGATCAAAACCCCGTTAGCGGTAATGGATGCCCCTGTTCTGGCTCCCGATAAGAAACTCGTGCTGGTGTCGATCATGCGGGCAGGACAAGGGATTCTGGATGGCATGTTACAACTGATGCCCTCCGCAAGAGTCGGACATATCGGGCTGTACCGCGACCCAACCACCTTGATTCCGGTTGAGTATTACTTCAAAGTTCCCCATGATATTGAAGAGCGGGATATGCTGGTGGTTGATCCGATGGTGGCAACGGGTAACTCGGCGATCGCGGCGGTCGAACGGTTGAAGGAAACTAATCCGAAATCACTCAAACTGGTTTGCCTATTAGCCGCTCCGGAGGGGATTGAAAACTTTCAGACCTATCATCCCGATGTCCCGATCTACACGGCCGCGATCGATGAAAAGCTGGATGAACACGGCTACATCATTCCGGGGTTAGGGGATGCGGGCGATCGCTTGTTTGGCACTAAATAATCCGAACCTGTTTTTCCGATGATTTACCCGATCGGTTTGCGGAAACCAATGGACGTAACGTGAATCCTCCTGGCAAGAGCGCTCAACCAAGCCCTATGGAAACCTACCTGTTGCAACGACTACCGGCTTTAGATATCACTCCCGATCGCTTCAAACCCTATGGGCAGGTGATCTTTGCTAGTGATGATGGCAGACCCTATGGCGAGGATGACGCTCAGTTGCAACTCCAGCATGGCATTCCCCGGTTGTATATCATGCGACTTTATAAGCGGGGACGGAGATTTAGTAAAATTACTCGCCACCAGCGCTGCACCCAATGCTTAGGTTCCCTGGAGGGTAAGGATTGGTTGATGGGCGTTGCCTCTGCCAACAGTTTGGATGAGCCAACCTGGGATGATATCACCGCCTTCCGGATTCCCGGCAATTGTTTTATTAAGCTGCATATAGGAACCTGGCACGCTGGACCTTACTTCGATCACGAATTTGTCGATTTTTATAATCTGGAACTGAGTGATACTAATCTCACCGACCATCAGACTTGCGATTTGCGGGAAATGTATAACGTCGAGTTTGAGATGATCTACCGCTCATCAATTGAGTCGTAGTCAACCAACAACCAAGTAAAGGCACTATCTACCCCTTCAGCCTTATACTGGCTACTGACTAACGACTATATCTCTTCCAGGTTCATGGCTTTCAATTCCTCCTTTGCTGCCCAACTCTCGGCTGCCTCCGATCGCCTGTTTCATTTGCTCGATCGTTTCTCCCAATCACGGGTAATGGTGGTCGGTGATCTCTGCCTGGATGAATTTATGAATGGGCAGGTAGAGCGGTTATCCCGTGAAGCGCCTGTGTTGATTATTCGCCATGAAGAAACGCGGCAAGTCCCAGGGGGCGGAGCCAATGCAGTCTATAATTTTGCCCGGTTAGGTGCCCAGGTGAAAGCGGTTGGATTAATTGGTGAGGATGAACAGGGACGAGCCTTGCGTAACATTTTTGCTGCCGCCGGAATCGATACCAGTGGGATTCTCGTCGATCGCGATCGTCCAACGGTGACGAAAACGCGGATCTCCGGTCATGCGCGGCAGTCCGTCACCCAACAGATTGTTCGGGTCGATCGCAAATCGGATGCCCTGCCCACCTTGGAACTGCAACTGCAACTGGCAGAATACATTCAGCAACACCTGGCGAATGTGGATGCTGTAGTCTGTTCCGATTATGGCGATGGGACGTTGACACAACCAATTATTGCCGCCGCCTTAGCCCATCCATTCAGTGTGGTGGATGCTCAGAAACATTTGAAACGCTATCAGGGCGCGACCATGTTTACCCCGAATCTGCCCGAAGCGGAACAGGCGATCGGCTATTCGTTCGTTAAGCCGACGGGTGAAATGGATGGGGCACAACTCCGGCAGGGCGGTCAGGATCTCTTGGCATTAACCCAAGCAAAACGGGTTTTAATTACGCGTGGGGAGGATGGCATGAGTTTATTTGAGCAGGACGGGACGGAACACCACATCCCTGCCTTCAATCGCACCGATGTATTCGATGTCACTGGAGCCGGAGATACTGTTGTCGCTGCGCTCACGGTCGGACTCACCTTAGGAGCTTCTCCCTGGGAAGCCGCCGTGTTAGGCAATTTAGCCGCCAGTATTGTGGTGCGGCAGTTTGGGACAACAACGACTAATCCCCATGAGATGAAAGTTGCCCTTCAGCTACTGCTAGACGAATACGCCTTAAATTAAGCTGTGAGATCGAGAGGTGTTGGAGGAAGGTGGTCGGCGGAAACACGTCTCACCATCCAAATAGACTCGCTATATTAGCGTCGGATATTATTTGGTTAATGTATAGACGATCGCTCAGCATAGCAGCGATAGACTCCGTTGCGGAGTATTCTAAGCAACAGGTAATTTCGCTGGAACTACTTACAATTTCCCTAACCTAATCAGGGATGACTAATGTTTAGGTGTTCCTAATTCGCTGATTAATTGATGAACTTTACGATTCAACAAGTTCTAATTCCAGATGCTCACGGCTATGAAACCGTGGATGTGCAAATTGTTGAGGAGCGCATTACTGCGATCGCGCCCGATCTTGCCGTGATTGGCACTCCGGTAGACGGACGCAACAAACTCCTATTACCCGGATTTGTCAATGCTCACACCCATTCTTCAGAGATGTGGCAACGGGGTATGATTCCGCCTGTGCCTCTGGAATTGTGGATTGCTGAACTGTACGACTTTGCTCCACTGCAACCCGAGCAGATTTATCTCAGTGCTTTAGGGACTGCTGTTGAAACCCTGCTATCGGGTGGGACAACCGTGGTCGATCATCTGGTGATGATTCCCGGACAGGAGATTGCCACGATCGCCGCTGCCGCCCGAGCCTATCAAGAAGTTGGGATTCGAGCCTTCATTGCTCCCTTAATTCAAGATGAAGACTTAGGTTCGGGAATGCCCACAGGCGGGCTGGTGAAGGAGGTAGCTACCTATCATCGCTCGACTAGCGATACCTTAGCGATTCTTCAGCAGGCGATCGCTGAATTTCATCAACCCGAACAAGGACTTGCCCTGATGGTGGCTCCCACGGGGCCGCAATTGTGTTCCGATGCTTTGTTTACTGGATGTATTGAGTTAAGCGATCGCTACCATCTGGCTCGCCACCTGCATTTACTGGAAACTCAGGCACAGAAGCGATTAGCCGAGGAAAAATATGGTTGCAGTGTCGTAGACCACCTAAAACGTCTGGGGTTTCTCAATCACCGCACTTCTCTAGCCCATTGCGTCTGGTTAGATGACGCTGATATTGAGGTGCTGGCAGCTACTCAAGCCACGGTAGTCCATAATCCCCTCAGTAATCTGCGCTTAGGTAGTGGGATTGCACCGATTCTGAAATACCGTCAGGCAGGCGTGAATGTCACCTTTGGTTGTGATGGAGCCGCCAGTAATGATAGCCAGGATTTATTAGAAGCCATCAAAATGGGTTCGATGTTGCATAATGTCACCGATCTGGACTACCGCCACTGGCTGACCCCCCGGCAAGCGGTAGAAATGGCATCCTTAGGGGGGGCGACGGGATTAGGGATGGCAGATGAATTCGGTTCTCTGACTGTCGGGAAACAAGCCGATTTAGTGTTGTATGACCTGATGAGTTTGTCGTTATTGCCCCGTACTGATCCGATCGGACTGCTGATTTGGGGTCGCCCTAGTGCTGCTGTGGATAGTGTTTGGGTCAGAGGGCAACGCATTGTCGCCAATCATCAAGTCACGACGATCGAGGTCGATGAATTACGGCAGCAGTTATTTACTCGCAGCCAATGGCATACCGAGCGACAATCACCCACTGTCAAACAGTTTGAAAGGCATTATCGCTCGGTGATGGGTTTACCTTAGCCATCAGGCGGACAGAATCTAGGCTCCAGGCTAAGAGCGGTTTGCCGGACTGCGGTTTTCTTCCTTCGGTTTTGCTTTATTCACCTTGAGTTGGCGACCCATCCACTCAGCTCCATCTAATTCTTCGATCGCCGCATCCTCTTGGGTATCGTCTTCTAACTCGACAAAGGCAAAGCCGCGCATTCGCCCCGTTTCGCGATCGGTGGGCAACACAACCCGCTTCACCGTTCCATAATCAGTAAATACTTCGGTTAGGTCTTCAACGGTTGCCCGATAGGACAGGTTTCCAATGTAAATGGTCATAGCAAAAGCGGGATGAAAAAACAACAAAGCTGAGATTCAGACGCTTTAACCTACGGTGGATAGATAACACACAGTCGATGTCGTTCTGCAATCTCCTATCAGTATTATGGGTAATCTGAGCGATCTACGCTGTAGCACAGATTTCATGATGCCAACTTGTTGAGCAACAAGTCACATAAATTGCTTAATCTCATGCCCACCAGAACTGAGCGAATGATGTCTCCTCCCAGCGCAACTGGGGCGATCAGAGCCACCGCAATGGATGGAGCCCGATCGCCCTCACCTACGCCAATATCCGTGACCACGGCAACCAATTAGTCGATCGTAATCGATTGTGGACCCTGACTCTTGCCGTTATTCACCTCAGAGTCAGTCGAGTAAACCGATGTCCCCGATTGGCGATCGAGCCAGCTTTTGACCGGATCATCTGCCAGGTTTAGCCGGAGTAACCCGGAAAATAAGCCACCCATAAACGCGATCGGTTGTTGAGCTAATTCCTTCACTAACGGGGTCAGTTCATCCAAAAACACAGCAAGCCTCCTGCAACCGTAACCATGCCAAAATCTAACATTTCTCCCTGGCTTTCATCATCGGTTGGGCGAAAGAATTCAAGCGGGCTAGGCTGCCAAATCACGACGAGCCCACCATAAGGCAAATCTGTATCCAGGGTTCGCGTCCCCGTACTGGAGTAGCGATCGTTCAGGTGAGGGTCATGCCAATTTACTGGATCAGCAGGTTTTCGCCATTAAAAATCACGGTGGATACCCGGCAAAGATTCACATTATTCTGAGTTGTCTCTTCCCGTCCTGCGGTAATGACTCGAATATCGTAATAGCAGCTACCGGACACCTCAGATTCAAAGTTAATATCCACCTTGCCGCCGGATGGCAGAATCTCTTGACCTAAGACATCTTCTTCCCAACTATTGGTCTGCACTGTAGACACATAGATTTCCTGGATCTCGGCGCTACTGTCGTTGACCAGGGTAAAGTCACGTTGATCGGCACGGGCAACAGCACTGAACAGCAAAGGAGACGCAATGGTGACAGCAGCTAACACACGCCGCAGAGACTTCTGGCTCATAGTAATCTGGCTAAAGTAAGTGAGGTGAATACCTGTATTGTGTGTTGGATGCAACTTTTAGAATAAGCTGGAAACCACGGATTGCTTCCTTAAAGGTAAGGTAAGTGAACGTATAAATACGCAATAATACTTATTTTATGTTTTCTAGACTACATGGTTGTACGGCTTGCAGATAACTTAGAGGCGGTATATCTAGAGATCGGTCTGAGTCTAGCCCTGGCTATGATTGGCTAGCCGCCGCTAAAGTTAATCAGCCTGCCAGTCCAAAACTTTATGCAACCCATTCAAGCTGCTCAACTCATACCGCTTTCGGTGACAGCTAGACTACATTTGATTGAAGACTATGCCAGTTTGGTCAATATCCCTGCCGAACTGCATCCCGATTTCCATCGCGCCTATCAGATCGCGACTGTACTTACACCAGCGTTACCTGCCTTCATCCAACACCAGATTCAACTAGATGTTTCTCAAGGATCTATTTTTCAGCAGGAACGCCAATCTCTAGCAATTGCCAATGAATGTGAAGAGTTTGCCGATCGCTTTATTAGGCTGATGCCGTCATTAGTCAGATCTCCAGCAGCCATGTCAGCTAACCCACGCAATCTTTACGAGCTTTGTGGAGCAGCCGTTTTTGTTGAAAGCAATTCAATTTCTAGACAGTTAAGTAGACCGATGGGCGATCTTTGGGAGACGATCGCTAACATTAGTCCTTATGCAATTAGTCCCGAAAAAGACTTTGGCATCAAAATCACAGGCATTGATGCAGTGATCCTCCGCCAGGGGCAAGGTTTACCTGTATTCGTACAAATCAAAACCCAACGAAACACTCTCACAGGAAGTCAAGCACCTCGATCAAGAAGTGAACTAGAACTGCATCAGCACAGGCTCTTTGCCGCCGCTTTCTGTACAGGAGGTAGTTGGACATTCTCTAGTCCCAGTATTCCTCGTGCTTGCGGTGCTGAATTCTGGTCAATGATAGGGTTGGACTATGAGTTATTGAAGCTTCATGTTAAAAGGATGATCCTTAATATTCAGACTGCTTATGTTGAATTTCAACAGAAACCTCCAATTTGAAAGAATAATCGAGGCTTTGTCCTTAGAGAGATAAAGAGAGTTGTTTGATAGAACTGGAATGAGTATTTCCGAGGATATCTGCTTCCCAACTGACATCATCAGTTCTTAAGTATCGGGAATAAGGAAAGTCCTGAAAAACCGATGTTTCAACACCATTGACATGATCTAATAATGCTCTAGCGATGGCTCGACCTAAGGAACAGGGAACTGCATTGCCAACTTGCCGATATTGGTCAAGCAGACTACCCTGAATGAGCCAATTGTCAGGAAATTCTTGTATCCGTTTATACTCTTGGATACTCAAAGGTCGATCTTCTTCTGGGTGCGCTAAGTCCGTTGCAGGCATTGCAGGGTGCGTAACCAGGGTCGGTGAAGGTTTGTCCCAAGCTAATCTTCGATAGAAGCCTGTTTTGCCACCTCCAGCCCGGTAGGATGCTCCTAATGCTTCCTCTTGTAACTCCACGGGCAAATCCCGCCAATATTGTCCAGGTTTGAGAAGCCGGTAATATTTCAGACGTTTAGCTGGAAACTTAACAAAATCGTGGTGATCGTTTGGCAATCCTGCCAATGCCTCTCTAAGCGTTTTCCACTTCGGCAATTCATATAACCCTTTTTCAGAATGGGTTGGTGACAGATACGGGAGTTTCGTACCATCCCGGCTACAAATGAGCACGACTCTCTCTCGTTGCTGAGGTGAGCCAAAATTAGCGGCGTTATACAGGTTGAAGGAGATTCCATACCCTGCCGCCTTTAATCGATGAATGATGTGAAGGAGCGCTCCTCCTTTCTGTTCTTCTAGGGAAAGTGGTGGATATTGACTACCCCTCATTTCATGGGGTCTGTGCTTTAACGGCGCAGATAACAAGCCTCGGACATTCTCAATCACTGCAAATTTAGGTTTGAGCTCAATAATCAAATCGATGAAGGTGAGAAATACATTGCCACGCTCATCATTGAAGCCCTGCCTTTTACCAGCGCTACTAAAAGCTTGGCAAGGTGGACCACCCACAATCACATCAATATCCTCTTGAGGAAGTAATTTTGCTTGTTCTCTAATTTGACTCGCTGAGTAATCGCGGATATCCCCGATCAGAGCAATATGAGGTTTATTGGCTTCGATCGTCCTACGGGCTGCCTTATCTACTTCACACGCTAGGATGACTTCGATTCCTTCTTTTTCTAACCCTAGATCTAGTCCCATACACCCCGAAAAAAAGCTTAACGCTTTCATCGCAGGTTGAGTGGAAGATCGTCTTGTATGATCTGGAATTGTAGAATCTGGCTGATCCCCTTTACAGCGATACTCATTAGCCGACTCTGATGCAATGACCCATCTGTTGGTAATGACTTCTCCACTCAGTTCACCGCTTCTCAGCAGTTTGCGAACATATTGTTCCGAGTAGCCCAGGATTTCAGAGGCTTCTTTGACAGAGAGGTATCCTATAGACATGCAGTTTCGCCCACGAAACCAGAATTAAGTACCCATCCTAAGGGGGAGTACAGTTGTTTTGCAAGTTCTGTTGAGATTGTGCCACCACGTCGCCAAATCATAACAGCCGTGTAACATGCCAATACAGCAAATCGGTGAAGACTGCTGTAGCTGAAGCTGAGATAATTTATTGCTGATTTGAACCGATCAGTATCTTGAGATACCCGATCGTTATACTGACGAATTACCAGTTTATGAAGCTCTGTCAACCACCTGTCCCACTCCAACGTGGGGATCTCCTTTATGTCATTGCTCCCAGTGGAGCTTTACGCGAGTTAACTGCCTTGCATCAAGGCGTGGCGATCTGGCGCGATCGCGGCTATCGAGTTGAATTTGCACCGGGGTTCGACGATCGCTGGGGTTATTTAGCCGGAACCGATGCCCAACGTCGCCAGCAACTCCAGGTTGCCTTAGACCAACCGCACTGTCGGGGGATTCTGTGTGCGCGAGGGGGCTGGGGAGGTGCCCGCTTACTGGAAGACTGGAATTGGCAATTACCGGAACCCAAATGGTTAATCGGCTTTTCGGACATCACTAGCCTGTTGTTTAGCCTCAGTCAGCAAGGCATCTCTGGTGTTCACGCCCCCTTACTGACTACACTGGCAGCAGAACCGACCTGGTCAGTGCAGCGTTTGTTTGACTGGGTAGAAGGTCGTCCCATTGATCCCTTGCAAGGGCAGGGGTGGGGCAACGGACAAACTACGGGACTATTATTACCCGCTAACCTGACTGTCGCGACCCATCTGATCGGTACGCCCCTGCAACCGGATCTATCGCATGGCGTAATTTTGGCGCTGGAAGATGTGGGTGAAGCCCCCTACCGTATCGATCGCATGTTAACGCAGTGGCGCTTAAGTGGACTACTACAACAAGTTAAGGGCATTGCCTTGGGGCGGTTTAGCCAATGTGAGCCGCCTGCTAATATTCCCAGTTTTACGGTCGAGGAAGTTGTACGCGATCGGTTAGGCGATTTAGGTATTCCGATCGTGGTCGAACTGCCCTTTGGGCATGATGGCGTGAATGCGGCTCTTCCGGTCGGTGTGATGGCTCAGTTGGATGGTGATCGAGGCACTCTGGTCATCAAATCCTAAAAAATAATCGTTTTGGTTCGGTTATCTCCCTATTTTTTTACTATGTTTCTGGAAACGCTTGCCATAGGATTGGAGTATGCTAATATCGATAGCTGGAAAAGCAGTTTCCCGCTGCTGCAATGATTGACACGATATAGAGCTTTGTTGCGGTGTCAGGTTCGGGAAACTTTCACGGAAAGCATTCGCAAAATCTATTTATTCATGATCAGAGACGGTATGAACCAGCAGGTTATTCACCCAATGGTTAAGTTGCAGCGTCAAGTGCGATCGCTGGTAGACTCTAAGGTTCTCAAACCCAACGATAGTATCTGGAAGATTGCCTTGCTGTACGGTGACGATTGGTCATTTTGGAAGCAAGAATTACTGGCCTACGACTTTACGATGCAAGACCCTGTTAGCGAACTGCTAGCAGTCGAAAGCTGGGATGAAGACGAACAGTAATCGTAATAGCGGCTTAAAGACATCTGGCTAACGCTTCAGATAATGCTTTGGCACTTGGGTAACGATCGCTCGGTTTAGGGGCAGTGACTCGTTCAATTACCCGACATAGGGACGGAGCGATCGCCGTTACACCTTCTAGATTAAATTGATAGCCCGGTTCATCTGGTTTTTTAAAGCGGCGGGGCGTTTCTCCGGTGAGCAGAAATACTAAACTCGGTCCGATCGCGTACAAATCTGATTGGATCACTGGTTTACCCTGGATTTGTTCTGGGGCACTATATCCTTCAGCGCCAATGCGGGTAGCTGACAAGGCTCCTGCTGCCTTTACAGCGCCAAAATCAAGGACGACAATGCGGTGATCCAGGGTGCGTACCAGCAGATTGCCGGGTTTGATATCCCGATGGATGATGGGCACAGGGCGGTGATGCAGGTAATCCAGGATCTCACAGGTTTGAATCATCCAGGCGATCGCCTGGGCTGGTTTGACCGTACCGAATTGCCGAACTCGCTTTTCTAAATCCTGTCCATGTACCAGTTCCATGACCAGGTATTTTTTACCTGCTTCAATAAAAAAATCATGGAATTGGGGGATTCCAGGGTGATTAAGAGTTTGCAGGGTCAGAGCTTCCCGCTCAAATAATTCTCGGGCTTTGGGAATCCGGGCAATGTCGGCATTCATTTCCTTTAACACCTGTAATTTCCCTACAGGTTGTCCAGTTTTGGGAATCATTCCCGTTTGATGCCAGACCAGATAGGTTGTGCCCATCCCCCCTCTACCCAGAACCCGTAAGATCTGATATTGCCGTACCGTCTTCTCCACGCGGATAGGCTGACCACAGTGGATGCAAAACAGGTTCTCGACGGCATTGCCCGCATGGGTACAGGGTGGACAATCGGTTTCCAGCAGCACTGGATAACTGACTGGAGTTAGCGATGAGTCCGGTGAAGGGTTCTCCTGGAGGTTCTGGGATGGCACAACGAGCGCCGGGTTAGTCCCCTCTTGCTGCGATCGCCAAACCTGTACCTTGAGTAACGGTCCCCCTTGTGCCAGTTGCACGATGGCATTGGTCAGAATCAGTCCCTGAGCCACCGATCTGCCATTTAGATAGGTGCCATTGCTGCTACGGTTAACCAATTGCCAGCAGGGTTGGGAGTGTGCCGACCCCGGAGAGGTGGGTAACTCAATTTTGTGTAACTCCAGGTGATGCCGAGAAACGAGCAAATCATCCAAAACCACCTGGTTATCTAGTGCTCGTCCAATCCGAACCGTAGACTCTGTGAGAAACTGCCATTGTCTCAAAGGAGTCTGGTGTTGGGGATGCAATAGGGTCAGAATGACCATGCCCTAGCGTAGATGACTGAGGCAGGGCCGGACTTTTGCCCGAATTGCGATCGCTGTGATATTGTCATGTCCATTATGTTGATTGGCTAGCTCAATCAGTTGGCTAACTCCTTTGTCCAAATTTGCCTGAGAACTGAGTAGGGGTTCAATATGGGTTTTGGCATGGGTTTCCAGCAGTTCATTATCCGTTAACCCGTCGGAACACAGGAGCAGCAGCATATCTTCACTGAGTTCAAAAAACTGAATATCCGGTTTGACAAAGTGTTCATCCCGTGGACCTAATGCCTGTGTGAGTTGATAGGCATCCGGACGGGCATAGGCAACCTCTGGATCGACTCCCCGCTGAATTTCGCGCTGACCTACCTCATGGTCGATCGTTACCTGTTCTAGCCCCCGCTTGCGGGTATAACGATAGAGCCGACTGTCGCCGACATGGGCAACCGCCACCTCTGTATCTTGAATTAACACCATCACCAAAGTGGTGCCCATCCGACCACTCCCCGATCGGGCATTTTGTTGATTGACATCATAAATGGCTTTATTAGCCAACTGCACCGCCTGCGATAACACCTCAACACTGGGTAGTTTGTTGCTACCAACCCCCGGAAACGGCAGGTGCTGCCAATGTTCTTTAAAAAAGCGCCGTAGGGTATCGACCGCCAAGGCACTGGCAACCTCGCCTCCCGCATGACCACCCATCCCATCACACAGAATATAGAGGTTACGGGCATGGAGGGTTTTGCCAGAAGGACTTTCTAGCTTGCTAACCTGCGTTTCAATGCCGAAATAATCCTCGTTATGGTCACGCTGTTGCCCGATATCCGTCCGACCAATCTCTTCTAAGGTAAATAATTGCATTGGCAGGACGACCGTAGGCATTTCATCACTGTCTAGATCTCCGTCCTCTTCTAGATCATCAATTTCATCTAATACCAATTCCAACCGAGTGGGAGTGCTAGCAGGGCTGGCAGTCACAAACTCAGCCTCATCTGTTTCAGTATCCGAGAGTTGGAAGGTATCAAATTCTTGCTCCAACAGATCGGGCATGGGTTGGTTGTCCTCTAATTGATTGGCGATCGCTTCCAGTCGCGATCGCACTTCCTCTGCCATGGTGATTTTACCCGCATCTAAATCGGCGAGCAGGCTGGTAATGGCATCAATCTGAGTTTTTTGGGATTCTGCAAACAGTGCTTGCCACAGTCGCCCTAAGTCTTGTATGGAGCGAGGCATGCCCGCCGGGTTAGGGTGCAACTGTTGTAAACAGAGGGCTTGGTCTTCATCCAGCCGCAGATTTGTGATATCTAATAAGGTTTGTTGGCAGTTCCAGGGAGACAGGGCTTGCCACAGTTCCACCATTTCATATAGCCAGTGCAGCACCTGAAGAACCGGCGGTGTCATCTCGCTACTCTGCCAGAGATCGATAAGTAGCGGAAACTGCGATCGATCCTCTAATAACACCACATCCTGATCTTTGTAATGCCAAGCATCATGAATGGCTGGGATGGCTTGATAAAACTGTTCTCCTAATGCCAGATAGGGTTGGGCAAAGGTGGGGATTGCCCAGGACATCATCGACGCTTGAAGCTCACCTGAATCCGCATTTGTGGAGTCATTGGGACTGGCGGATTGCCCCTCAATCATCAACATTTCTAGACAGGAAAGTTGCAGGGGTTGGCAGTCGAGTACCTTCACCTGTTGTTCGCCGGTTTCGCCCTCAAACCACGGTAAGGGTTCCAGGAGCCGATACCGCTGCTCCTCATCCAAATAATCATTAATACTCTTAGAGTGATCCCCAACGGTCAGTGCTCCGACTTTGACTTCCGGTGCTGCTTTAGCCCTGTGGTGGCTGGCAGCCACGATCGCGACCCAAATGACCCCAGAGACTGCCCCACATTCTTGACAATTCACCACATTAAAGGGGTTGAGACTGCCACATTTCGGACAGCTATTTTGGGTCAGGGAGGTGCCACACTCCTGACAAAACTTGTTTGTGACCGGATTTTCAAACTGACATTGGGGACAGACAAGCATGATGGACTTTCCTCTATTCCCATTTGGGAGTCAGATCAGCGGATGTCAGCAACGGATGCCGTAAGCAACTAACGTTGATGGCGTTACTGAGGGAACCTATAAGTAGGAGTTTCCTGATTTTCCTTAAACAAGAAACTGTAGCCTATTTAAGCAGGATTCCCCAACTAACGCCCCTGGGTACAGGTTATCTGAATCTTTCCCACCTCGCACTAGTCACTTTGGGTACCAGTTAGAGGTTTCAAGCCGTTGCTTGTCTACATGGCTCGTTGTTAGCCGAATCAGCCGAACAGGGCTCACGATGACAATGGGCGAATTCTATTTACTCTAACGCTCTCTCGTGAGAGTGATCAGGATATTCAGATGGGGTAGCCCTTCAGAAAATTGGGTGTCTACCACAGAGGGGAGAAATGGCTCAGATGGCTTCAGCCCCTTGATTGATGGCGGTTTGAAGCATATTTTTTAGCTTAAAGGGGTAGAGCTAATTCAGAACCATGCGTTACCTATCCCTTACCCAAACGTTCGGTGTTCTTGCTGGAACGCTTGGTGCAGCGATGCTGACCGCTGTCCCCAGTTGGGCGCAGCAAACCGTAATTCAAGCCCCCGATGGAACCGTTACGGCTCCCTTAGGCAGTGTCACAACGGTTACTCCCTCTGGAGCCACGATCGTCACTCCTCCGGCAACGGGTGGTACGCCTAATGGTGTCAACCCGGTTACTGTCCCTAACGCCGGTGACCCTGCTTTTGTGGTTCCTGCCGTTCCTCCAACCTCAGGGGTGACATCGGATGTGATCAGAACCTCTCCGGCTACAGCCCCCGGCACCTTTGGCGGTGCAGGAGCGACACCGAGTATTACTACACCCAACACCTCTATTACCACGCCAACCGAGATTCCGGCTGGAACTGTGAACCAGGGTGCTCCGGCTGGGGCTGGAACTGGTACCATTACCGTTCCCTAATCGCCCGGAGATAGTGCTCTCAATTAACTGGTCACCGATCGTTATCGAACGCTAACAAACCGTTCCTGCGCGATCGCCCGGAGCTTCTCTAAATCTTCTCGACGGGACACGGAAAGCGGAATGGTTGCCCGAATTTCTTCGATCAGGAGGGCTGTATCCAGGGGCTTGCCCAAATGTAGGGCATTGTAGAGAGCAACAATTACCGCTTGTTCGATCTCGGCTCCACTATAGCCCTCAGTCACCTTGACGAGAGTGGCAAGATCAAAGCGCTCCAACGGTTGTTTGCGTTGACCGAGATGGATTTTTAGGATCATCGCCCGCTCTTGGGCATCGGGTAGATCCGCGAAGAAAATCTCATCGAAACGGCCTTTCCGAAACAGTTCTGGGGGGGTTTTGGAGATATCGTTGGCGGTAGCAACCACAAATACATCCTGAGACTTCTCTTGCAGCCAGGTGAGAAAGAAGCCGAACAAGCGCCGACTTAAGCCCCCATCTGAATCGGAATCACTGTTACTGAAGCTTTTCTCAATTTCATCAATCCAGAGAACGGTCGGTGCCATGGATTCTGCTAACATCGCCGCTTGCCGAAAGTTCTTTTCCGATTCCCCGACATATTTGTCATATAGCCGACCGGCATCCAGTTTAAGCAGGGGTAATTTCCATTCCTGGGCGATCGCTTTTGCCGCCAGGGATTTGCCACAGCCCTGAATCCCGACGATCAGAATACCTCTGGGGGGTCTGAGGTTTAGTTCCCTGGCTTGGGGCGTGAACCCCACCTTGGCTCGGGCTAACCAGCGCTTGAGTCCGGTAAAGCCTCCCAGGTATAGGGGTTGATTGCTCAGGGGGAGATACTCCAAAACGCCTTCTTCGCGAATTACCTGAGCTTTGCGGTGGAGGATGCGTTCAATATCGCTGGCCGTGAGCATGCCATCGACGAGGGCTGCATAGGCGATCACCTGACGGGCTTGCTTCAGGGTCATGCCGCTTAATGACTGCACTAATGCTTGTAAATCTCGTTCCTCGATCTGCACCTGGACGCGATTCTTCACCATCAGCGATCGCACAACGTCGGATACTGTTTGGTGGAGTTCATCGCGCCCCGGTAGCTTTAGCTCAAAGTAAACGGCATCATGGGCGGTTTCTGGCGGTAATTTAATTGATTCCCCGGTCAGAATAAATGCCGATCGCCGTTGCACCAGGATTTGGATTACTTCCCGAAACTGCCGCGCTACCACCGGATCACTTAGATGGGGGGCAAAATCCTTTAGCCAAAAGATGCCTTTCTGCGTGTCTTTCTGAATGTAGCGTAAGACTTCTAGAGGATCAGAGGTTTTTTCGTCTACTGGGGCGGGGTTGGTGCTACCCACCGGCGCACATTCATCGACCCAGCGATGTTCGTGACCATGCGATCGTACTAGCCCTCTGGTAATGCTCCATTCGTAGAGGGTAAGCTTCATATCCTGAATAGCAGACTGAAGCAGGGTGAGAACGCGCTCCTCCTCCACGGTTTCAATCACGATAACGGGATGGAAGGACAGCAGCAGGGTTTGGAGGTGTTGAGCCGTGGTTGCCAGGGTATTGACACCAGCAAAAGAATTGATCATGGGCACAGTGGGGCAGTTTGTTTTATTGTGCCCTGACAGGATAAGAGACGCTCATCCCATGAATAGATCATATATACTATTATTCCCTTATTAACCATTCTTGGCTATTGGTAAGTTTTTTCAGGAAAGAAGCATTACCTGTCACAAACCAGGCATTTGAATAAACAAGTCTTAATGAAAATCGACCCTTAGTGGGATATAGTGGTTACCCATAAAAGCAAACACTAGATATGAGGTTCGCCTCGGTAGTGAGTCCAACTAAGCTTAGGTGTAGGGGTTAGTACATGGTTCAGAATATTGAGCGGACAAAGGTTTCGAGTCAGTTTCCTGCGAATGCTCCGGTGGCTAACCCCGTGTTCTACCGCACCTATAGCCGTCGAGCGAGTGGGCAACGGGAATCCTGGGAGGAAGTGACCCAACGAACGATCGCGGGATTAGTGGAATTAGGCAACCTCAGTGCTGAAGAAGCTGACCTGATTCAGAAAATGCAGCGAGAACTGAAAAGCTTGCCATCAGGGCGCTGGTTATGGGTTGGTGGTACCGATTGGATTCGCAAGCCGGAAAATTTCTCGGGAGCCTATAACTGCACCAGTACCAATGTGATCGACTGGCGAGCCTTGGGGCTGATGATGGACTTAGCCATGATGGGCTGTGGCACTGGAGCGATTCTGGAGCCGCAATATATCAATCAACTGCCAGCGATCCGAAACCGGCTGACGGTTGCCCTAGAGGGGACAGTCGGAATTACCCCTCCGGAGCAGCGTCAGGAACAGACCCAAGTTACTGTGAACGGGCATCAAGTCCGTATTCATGTTGGAGATAGTCGCCAGGGTTGGGTGCAGTCCTATCAGGCATTGTTAGAACTCTCTAGTGACGATCGCTTCTCTGACGAGATCAACGTTACAGTCAACCTGAGTGATGTCCGGGCAGAAGGGGAAATCCTCAAAGGGTTTGGGGGTGTGGCGAATCCGATTCGGTTAGCTGGACTGTATGAACGTTGTGCCAATATTTTGAATAAAGCGATCGGTCGCCAACTCACCTCGATCGAATGCTGCCTGTTAATCGATGAAGCCGCTGCCACCGTGGTTGCTGGGAATATTCGGCGATCTGCCGGGATGCGGCAGGGAATTAGCAGCGACGAGCCATTTGCGATCGCCAAGGATAATCTCTGGCAGCAAGATTCTGAGGGGAACTGGCGGATTGATCCGGAGCGGGATGCGTTGCGGATGGCAAATCACACCCGAGTATTCCACCATCAACCGACAGAACAGGAATGTATTGATGCCGTTCGCAAACAGTTTTATTCCGGGGAAGGAGCCATTCAATATGCCCCAGAAGCGATCGCCCGTGCCAATGTTGACCTACTCGATACAGCCGACAAGCGGCAAAAGTTTGTTGAACTGTATTGTCAGTCAAGGACACAGGCAAAAGATTACCTCAGACAACTCTTATTGGCAAAGAGAAATCAAGGTAAAGACCCAGTGTGTTGATACTAGGAGCAGCCCATGCAACAAACCATTGATGATTTAGAGCTTGAACTAGAACATCGCATGTCACGGTACGGCTTAAATCCGTGTGGTAGTTAATTTTGCCTCACGTTAAACACCCGGCAAAAACGGGGAAAGCTGAGAAGCTAATCCCGTGGTAACTAGAAGAGTTAATAGGCTTCTAGCACCGTACAGAGTAGAGAGTGAACCTCAAAAAGATTAGATACTAGTGTACTGTTCTTTTTAAGAATATAATCTCTCCACGAGTGTCGGGCTACTAATGAATGGCAGAACCTACTGCGGTTACTACAAAAGCTACTATCTCAGATCAACCCTTGAGTATATTTACGCTCGATACCTAGACTATATGGGAATTGCTTGGCAGTATGAAGTGGAGACATTTGAGCTTTCTAATGGCGGCTCTTACAAACCTGACTTTTTACTAGCTGATGGTTCTTATATAGAGATCAAAGGTGGGTTTAACTATGAGATAGATTTGCCCCGAATTACTACCTTTGAACAAGACTATGGAGTGACTATAGAGGTTCTTCAGGAGAAAGACTTAAGGAAACTCATTCACCCAACCCCATTTGTGTTTGAGCAACTCAAACAAGAGTGGAAACAAATGGCAGATGGGTTAGGCATGGATGTATCAGGAGTTAATATTCCTCGATACGGTGTGAGAGCATCAGAGACAACGAAAGCAAAAATTGCTGAAAAAGCAAAGTCTCGACTTCAAGATCCTGTCTACAGGATGAAATGGGAGAATGCTCGGCAAAAGAGTGATAAAGTCCGCCAACAAACCGAGCGATTACGACAATATAATCTTCAGCGGTACTATCAAGTTTTCGTTACTTGTCAGTTTTGTGGGAAGACATTTGAGGTTTTGTATCGCAAGAACGATCCTCAAAAATATTGTTCGTATAAGTGTTCTGTAAACGCGACTCGCTCCAAAACCACTCCCGAAAATAGTGAAGTTATCCAAATGATGGCTCTTGAGTTTGCTCAAGCGAATCCTGAAGCGATTAGAACATGCAAATTAAATAAAATTAAGCCTGTTCTGCAACCTTTTTACGATCGCGTCTATAGCCAATTCGGAATTCAAGATGAAAGAACTCTGAGTAAGGCACTCTTAGGTAGACAAACGAACCGTAAGGAAATTCTGAATTACTTTCGTTCATTAGTAGAAAAGGTACTCGGAACTACAGAGAAATGAATCTGTAGAGCTAGAGGATAAAGAGCCTCTAGGGTAACAGAAGCCTTTTTTTATATTTAAAGAAAGGAAGACCTTTGGAAATTTTAGGCTCAGATTTTCACTGCAATTTATCTGAGGTGCATCTCAACCAACTTGACCCGTTTAATGAGCAGGAACAAGAGGCGGCATTCACGGCAGCGGCATTATCTGTGGCGGCATTGTTAAACCACAAATTTGTCGAACCTCGCTATCAACAATCCCGTGAATTCGATCCGATCGTCGGTGTTTCTTTCACTGGATTATTTGATTTCTTTGTTCATGCCTTTGGCGTAGAGTGGTTGCGCTGGTGGGAAGCGGGTAGACCGGATACTGTAGCGGGTATCGAGTTTCGGCAACGGGAGCAAGGTTATCTGACGCGCTGGCGAGAACTGGTGCATCAAGTGGTGTGGGATTACTGCGATCGTCAGGGGTTAAAGCGTCCTAATCGCTGTACGACGGTGCAACCAGCCGGAACAAAATCCCTATTAACGGGAGCCAGTCCGGGGTGGCATCCACCTAAAGCCCAACGGTTTATTCGCCGGATTACTTGCCGGAAGAATGATCCGGTCGCCCTGGCGGGTTTGGACTATGGATATACGATCGTCCCCTCCCAATCGGATAAAGACGAAAATGGTAACCTGCTGCATGATCCGTTTGATCCCCGGTGTACCGAGTGGTTGCTGGAAATTCCGGTCGAAGTGTCCTGGGCAAACCTACCGGGAGCCGATGAAATCGCGATCGAAAAGTTCTCAGCATTGGCACAGTTCGACTTCTATATGAATGTGCAACGGTACTGGACGACCCATAACACCAGTTCCACGATCGAACTGCGAGAAGCTGAGATTGAACCGTTAGCGCAACGCATTCATGCGGCGATTCAAAACCATGAAGGCTATATCTCTTCAGCGTTATTGGCTCGGTTTGATGATCATCAGACCTTCCCCCGCTTGCCGTTTGAGCCAATTTCCAAGCAGCAGTATGACCAACTGAGCCAGGAGGTGTTGGCGCGGCGGAAAACTCAGGATTTCCATCAAGCCCTCTTGCGATATGACGCTGGCGAAATGGCAGAAGCTGGACCCGCCGGATGTGATTCGGATAAGTGCTTGTTGCCGCAATAAGCCATGATGATTTGATTTCTCTCTTGTTTTTCCAATGCGCTTTCGAGGGGGTAGGTTCGATGCCTACCCTGTTTTATGGCTGCGATCGCCATGATTCTGGTACAATCACCGCCAAGTGAACCAGGATTGCCTCCGTAGCCGTAGCCCCTGGAAAAATCCTGTAAAGATAATTAAGCTTTGTCAGTGGGAATACTGGGTGAATGTAGTTTAGGCTTCGTTACAGATGGCTCGGCACCCATTTCCTATCCTGCCTTTACCTCGCAGTCTAAGTTCCTTAGAAACCTGGGGGTTTGGTTTCAGTGGTTTGTTGCTGTGGTTAGGGCCGGCTCCGGCGATGTACGCGGCATTGGGGGCGAATTCCCTTTGGGTCTGGCTCCCCGGCACCCTGATTGGGATCTTGCTGAATTTGCAGGTCAAACGATTAGGCAGCTATGCCACTGATGTAGCGGGTGGTACACCAAACTACACCACCCACCTGTTAAGGAGATTTCCAGCCCTGGCGCGGTATGGCGCGATCGGCTATCTGTTGGGATGGGTGTCTGTACCGGCGATGAATGCAATTATCCTGACGGATTTAATTCAGGAAAACCTGGCTCCCCTGGGAATTAGCTGTCCTGTTGTGTTGCTGCGAATTGGCTTTGCTATGTTGCCCTTTGTGGTTGCCCTGAGTGGTACTCGCACCTTAGGAATTTTGCATGCCTTTTTTGTGTTTCCCGCAATCGGGTTTTTGCTGACCTTTTGCCTCCAGGGCATTGGCTGGTTAGGCTTGGCACCTGCCAGTCCCGGTCTGTTACCCGAAGTCAATACCGGCATCACGATCGTCGATTGGCTGAAATGGTTTTTTGTGGCGGTCTACGCGGTTTATGGCTGTGAGACGGCATCTTCGTTTGTGGCAGAGAGTCGGCAACCCAAAGTCACCCTGCAATGCTTAAAGGTGACGGCAAGTTGTATTCCGATCGTTTACCTGGGTGGCTCCTGGGTGATGATGCGGTTAGCCACGCAACCGAACTTAGGGGATAGCGCGTATCTCCATTTAGTCGCTGCCAGTCAACCGTTCTGGGGGGGATGGGCACCAGCGTTAGTCACGTTTTTGATCACCTGTGGATGTTTACTGAGTTCGGCAACGGCAGTCTCAAACTGTCCTCGGTTGCTGTATCAGTTGGCGAAAGATGACTACTTACCGCCTGTATTTGCAGTCATGTCGCGTCGGGGGGTACTGGAACCCAGCCTGATCTTTACTTTGTCGCTGACGTTAATCTCCCTGACTTGGGGCGATGTTTCCCGTGTGGTGATGGTGACTGGAACAGGCTACCTGACTTCAATGATGGCAATCCACTTAGGGGTGTGGCTGAATCGGGGTAGACCGGAAGCCCGGTGGGCGAATTGGTCGTTGGGCTTCTTTAGCTTAGAGGCGATCGTGCTGGTGGTTGGAGGCTGGGCATGGGGCTGGCGGGAACTGGCGATCGGTCTATCGTTACCTGTTCTGGTGAGCATCATCGCGACTCAAGTGCCCCGGCTACCGATCAGTATGGTGCAACCGACCTGGTGGCTCCGGCGCGATCGGCAAAAACCGTTTAACACTCAAACTGATTGGATTGCGTGGCAGGTGACAATTCTGATTGGTTTAATCTGTGGTGCGGTCAGTATTGGTTGGTTAGCCAGAGCCGGGTTAGAGCGCTATGGGTTAGGGAGCCATACGGCGTTATTTAGTATTTTGTTAATCACGGTTGCCTTTCTGGGGGTCGCGATCGCCTGCTGGACTACTTTGCCCCAAATTGCGGCGATTACAGAAGCGCGGGAACAGATTGAACAAACCTTAGCCGAACTGCAACAAACCCAAATGCAGTTAGTGCAGGCGGAAAAAATGTCCAGCTTAGGGCAATTAGTCGCTGGAATTGCCCATGAAATTAATAATCCGGTCAATTTTATTTATGGCAACTTAACCCATATTCAGGAATATGCCGATGATCTACTCCGTATGGTCAAACTGTACGAACAACATTACCCCGACCCAGCGCCCGAAATTCAAGCCGAAGCGGATGCGATCGATTTAGAGTTTCTACAAGCGGATCTAATTAAAATCTTGAATTCGCTGAAAATGGGTACGGATCGAATTCGGCAAATTGTCCTATCTCTGCGGAACTTTTCTCGCATTGATGAAGCGGAATTTAAAGCGGTTGATGTGCATGAAGGCATTGATAGTACCTTACTAATTTTGCAGCATCGATTAAAAGCCCATCCTGATCGACCGGAAATTGAGGTGATTCGGGATTATGGGGATCTGCCATTTATTGAGTGCTACCCTAGCCAATTAAACCAGGTGTTAATGAATATTCTGGCAAATGCGATCGATGCCCTGGAAGAAAGTAACCTGAACCGCAGTTATCAAGAGATTCAACAACAGCCCAATCAGATTAAGATTCGCACAACTATGAGTGAGGCGGAATGGATTGAAATAGCGATCGTCGATAATGGCATTGGCATGGCAGCCGCGACTCAAGCGCGAATTTTTGACCCATTTTTTACCACGAAACCTGTGGGTAAAGGAACGGGTATGGGGATGTCGATCAGCTATCAAATTATTACGGAAAAACATTTTGGTAAACTTCAGTGTTTCTCGATTCCTGGTCAAGGAACAGAGTTCATCATTCGTCTACCAATTCGCCAGCAACTACGGCAAGCGGCTTGAGTCATGGTGTCGCTATCCTAGCGGGATTGAGGTGAAATATGCTGTTTTAAATCCACTTTCGATCGCAACTCATCCTTAATTCGACTAATAATCGATTCCTCATCCAACGACGACAAAATCCGATTGACGATCGCCTTTGGGCCATCGGGGCCCCAGGAAGCGCCATTCGCCAGATACGCTTTTGTCACCTGACCAATCCCATAGGAAGAAAATCCGGCGACTCCTGCCTGTGTCAAGGCGACAGACAGATAGGGAGCCAGAGACATGCCTCCGGTTGCCGGAATCGCTACCCCCAATAACCCTTTGAGGGAACTCAGACCTAAGTTGGCGAGTAGTTCACTGGCGGTAATCCCCCCCATTGCCAGGGCAATCTTTTTCAGTAAGCCGATCGCCCCGGACTGAGTCATGGCAATCCCATACAACCGCGACAGGGAGAGAATCATGGCGACATCAATCACCGCACTGCTGAGAATATCGACGGCGGTAATCGGATTCAAAGCGATCGCGACCGCTTTTGTCATCACCGCATTCCAGATAATCCGGTTGGCACTTTGCTCCCGAATCACCATTTTGCGTTCTACCAAGCGATCATTGACATCATCGGCAAACAACATCGTGTTCAGGGCAACGAGTGACTTACCCTCGCGATGCAGAATTTCTAGGATTTTCAGTTTTAAGTTAACTACCTGAGGCTGTCCTGCCGTTAATTGCGCTGCCACCCGCCCATCAGCCCGACGTACCGCTTTCGCCACCAACGGTGAGGCTGCCGCCATGACAATTTCATCTGGGGATAACAATTCCCGTACCCGCTCATCGCGAATCTTTTCGTAAATCATCCGCCGATCGGCATCGGGATATTGATCAATCTTATTGAACACCAGCAGAATCGGCTTACTGGCCTGCCGCAGTTCCGAAAGGGCTTGATATTCCACCTTCGTCATATCCCCGGCAACAATAAACAAAATTAGATCCGCCTGTTGGGCTACCTGGCGCGCTAACGCTTCGCGGGCTTCCCCATGAATCTCATCAATTCCCGGCGTGTCGATCAGTTCAATCTGGGAGTTGCCCATACCTGGTAAAGCCGCCCGCGTTAAGGGGCGATCGCTGCCTTCCACGGACTCTTCCGAAATTTTCCAATTGGCGGTCTGGCGCACCTGGGTGACACCATGCAACGGTCCGGTTTCAAAGATCGTTTCCCCAATCAAAGCATTCAGAATTGATGATTTACCGCGTCCCACCATGCCAAATGCCGCAATATGCACCACCTGATGCTCTAATTTGTGCAGCATCGACTCTAAACCGCCAATTTCCGGCTCTAATCCCTGGCGTTCCTGGGGGCTTAAATCCAAATTTTCCACCAGATCTCGCAAAGCCGTTTGAGCCTGCCGATAATTCAGATCCGCCTGAATATCTTCAAAGCTAAAGATGGCTTCATCCAGTTCCTCGGTGAGCGGTGGCGAACTCGTGGTCAATTCTGAAGCCACAGCAGGAGAATGTACCAGTTCCGGCGATCGTTCGGGAGAATCAGACGTTGGGTTCATGAATGCCGTACAGGACAAGGGGGATACATTCTGATCCTAAACAATTTCTCACCGAGATTGGGAACGCTGCGGTTAGAGCCGCTGCATCACTTCGGGCAAGAGTTGGGCGGGAATTCTTGACATGGCTAGCGTCTGCCCCTGAATACCGAACTCGCTGTAAAAGGTACGCATGGTTTGGATCAGATGCCCTAAGGCGGTTTGGTAGAAGTTGGGTTGATTTGCCCAACCTTGCAGGGCTTGCAGATGATGATCCAAAGCCAGTTCTAGATGCTGCGATCGCTTGGTGGCATCCCAGCCCGACTCTCGGTTCATCGCCAGTTGATAGTAGGCTAACCCCAAATTATTCTGCGTCGAGGAGGGATCGAAGGTCAGCGCCGCCGCATTGCCACTCGCCACTAGCTGCTGGGCGGTATTCAAGGCAATTTTGTAAGCCGTCGTTGCCCGTTTTAAAAATTCCTGCCGATTTTCACTGGAGGTGTCCGGGGCGATCGCCAGATTCCAGTAAGCGGTGCCTAGATTATTTTGAGTTGCCGCATGGGCAGATGCCGAGGCTTTCAGGGTGCGGTAGGTTAGAGCCGTTTGGTAGGCGGCGATCGCCTGCCGCAGCAAGCTCACAGGGGACAGCACCACACCGTTCGCATCTGTCACAGGCGTAGATGGCTTAATATGTTGTGCCAGATTCCAGTAGGCAGTCCCCAAATTGTTCTGGATCATGGCGTAATGGAGTGGATCACGATCGCTACTGTAATACTCTAAGGCTGCCTGGTAGGCGGCGATCGCTTGCTGTAAATGCTTCAGGGGTTGCTGATGTTGCGCCAGATTCCAGTAGGCAGTTCCCAGGTTATTCTGAGTCGCGGCGTACCGGGCTGGATCCTGATTGAGTGTCCGATAACGTAATACTTCTTCATACGCGGCGATCGAGTGCTGCAAATTCTCAGCGGTTTGCTCTAAGCGAGCTAAATCACCATAGGCTGACCCCAAATTATTCTGAACCATCAAATAAGTCTGAAGCCGGGTCTGGGGATTGGTTCGCGTTAACGCCAGTTGATAGGTGGTGACGGCCTGTTGCAGATAGGTCAAGGTTTGCGGGGAATTCATCGCCCCCCGTGACAACATCCAGTACAGATTGCCCAAATCATTTAACACATCCGGCCACAGGGAAGACGACCCATCCAGCCAGTCCAGGGTTTGCTCGTAGGCGCGAATGGCGATCGTCAGGGTCTGACCATCGGTATAGCCTTGCTCAATGCGATCGCGATAGAGATTGCCTAATCCGTGATAGGCAGCGGCTAAGGCGGCGGGGGGAGCTTGTTCTGCCTGTAATTGCTCGATGCGCTGGAGCAATTGCATTGCCGCCGCATGTTGATCGCATAAAGGATTTTGAGCAGCTGCCGCTAGGACGAGATCCGTGAGATCGAGGGCAGATCCTGTTTGGGTCAGGGGGGAGGGGGGAGGTGTCTGTCTCTTATACACATCT
>NZ_JBLZFZ010000073.1:0-34732 GCF_050753385.1 Pantanalinema rosaneae CENA516 | reverse complement strand
AGATGTGTATAAGAGACAGCCCCCAACACCTCCCTCAACACCCCCACCTCACTCACTCCCTCTATCTCCCCCACCCTCGCCCAAACCGGAGCCGCCGATCTCAGCACCGGACTGCTCTTCTTCCCTGGCTTGGTCGCCGGATTAGTTATCCTATTACTCCTCAGCGTCTGGGCATATACACGGGTGTATGTAATCACGCCCAACAACGAAGCCTTTGTGCGGACAGGGGGCATTTTTGCCAAGAAAAAGACTGTGATTTTGAATGGCGGCTGTATTGTGCTGCCCGGATTCCATGAACTGACTCGCGTCCCGTTGCGGGAAATTTCCATTGATGTGGAGCGGACTGGTAAGTTGGCTGTCCGCACCAAGGATTACCTGCGGGCAGATATGCGAGTGACCTTCTATGTCTGCATCAATGCCAACGAAGAGGATGTGCTAACCGCCGCCGCCCGCCTATCGCAAAACAATCGGATTACCCCAGATGATATTAAAAATGCCTTAGAGAAACGGGCAGACGATGCCATTCGCGCCGCCGCCAAAAATAAGGATCTGGCAGAAGTCGATTCCGATAAACTAGGGTTCGCGCAGGAAGTGCTGAATCTGATGCAGCAAGACATCAGCAAAGTGGGATTGACGCTTAACAACATCGCCATCTCCGAGATTCAAGAAAGCGACACCTACGACGAAAATAATTTCTTTGATTCTCAAGGGGTACGGCTCCGTACCGAAACCATTCAACGATCGATCCAGCAAAAACGGGAAGTGGAACTCTCGACTCAGGTCGCCATTGAACAAAAAGAACTGGATGCCCAGAAACGATCGCTGCAAATTGCCCAGGAAAAGGAAAGCGCTCGGTTGGCTCAACACTTGCAGATTGAAGCCTTAACCGCCCAACGCGATCGCGAAATTCAAGAAGCCAAAGCTAAAGAAGCGGCTGCCACCCAACGGGCGCAAATTCTGCAAGCGAAGGCAGTGGAGGAAGAAGAAATTCGCCGCAAGTTGTCGGTTCAACAAAGTCAAATTGATGCCGACATTGCCTTAGAAGAACGCAACAAACAACTTAAGGTAACGCAAGCTCTCCAACAGCAAGAAGCGGAAGTTGCTGAAATTACCCGTCAACAAACCGTAGAGGCAAGTCGGCTCCAGGCTCAAGTGCAAATTGCCGAATCCGATCGCTTGGCTCGGTTAGCTCAGGAAGATGTGGCGATCGCCGTGGCGACAAAACGCAAAGATAGCTTTTTAGCCGAAGCCGCTCGGGCAAAAGCCGAATCCTCGGTGACTACAGCCACTGAAGTCGAAAAAGCGGAACGGAGTAAACAGTTAGCCCTGATCGCTGCCGAACAGGAAGCCCAGGAAAAACGAGTTCTCGATCAAAACGTGGTGGAAATTGATGCTTTCCGGCGCAGACGGCAGGCAGAAATTGCCCAACAAGCCGCCGAACTGGAAGCAGAAGCGATTCGGACCTTAGCCGATGCCAATCGGGATAAAGCCCTAGCCGAAGCCGATGGCATCCGCGCCCAGATGGAAGCGAAGAATGTGATCAGCAATCCCAACTTAGTTGCCAATTTGG
This sequence comes from Pantanalinema rosaneae CENA516, assembly GCF_050753385.1. Classification (NCBI taxonomy): domain Bacteria; kingdom Bacillati; phylum Cyanobacteriota; class Cyanophyceae; order Leptolyngbyales; family Leptolyngbyaceae; genus Pantanalinema; species Pantanalinema rosaneae. The sequence continues at coordinate 33,162 of NZ_JBLZFZ010000073.1, read as the reverse complement.
TGATCACACTATTCCCGGAAATCGCCGATCGCCTGCCCGAAATCCTGCAAGCCCTGGCTCCCCAACCGGGAGTTTTGGGGGATGCCCGGATTTACTCCTTCCCAGGTGCCAACGGCAACGGTAACGGCGGAGCCGCCCAGGATGTGAATAAACTTCTGCTCTCCACCAGTGGCTTATCGTTAATTAACACCCTGCTTGAAGATGGCAAACTCGGAACACTGTTCACGCAACTAAAACAGGTGTTGCGAGATGGCGAGAGTAACGGTAGCACGATCGTGGTGACGAATCCCGATGAGATCGCTTAAGCGTAACAGCTAGCGTCCCAAGTCATGCATGGCATTAATCACATCAGCACAGCGTTGTGTGACCGCTTCCAACTCCTGGCGATCGGTGGAGGCGGGGGGAGGAATCACTTCGCCAATCCGCACCGTCAGGGGCACAGGACGGGGTACTGCCGACCCTTTCCGAATAATGGCATGGGTGCCCCATAAACTCACAGGTACTAGAGCCGCTTGGGCTTTGGCAGCAATCATCGCTGCTCCCAACTTTGCATCCGTCACCCGTCCATCGGGGGTACGTGTCCCTGTGATAAATACCCCCGCCGCCCAACCTTGATCCAGCGAGGCTAATGCGGCTCGAATGGCACTGCGATCGGCGGAACCCCGCTTAACTGGATAGGCACCGTACAAAGTAATCGCTTGCTTCAACAAGGGCACTTGAAATAGTTCCTCCTTTGCCATATATGCCACCGGACGACGGACACAAGCCGATAAAATTGGTGGATCAAAATCACTGGCATGGTTGCTAACCACAATTAGCCGTCCCCGCCGTGGCACATTGTTTGCCCCATAAATCCGTCCCCGAAAATAGAGATGAAACATGGGGCTAACCACCGACCATTTGAACACATGGTAAAGCAGCAGGCTAATGGCAGGTTCACGATCGCGACTCATAGCAGTGATAAATACAGTTAGCCAAAGGCTATCACTAATTTTTCGCAGAAACAGCAGAAATTCTCCCGAGCTACAGGCAAGCCCTGGAGGTGCAGGCTCCGCAACCTACTCAGGTAGCCGACACCGTCCCTCAATCTGACACTCTAACCGGGCTTGGCGATCGCGAACGATCGTGTCCAGATTTGGTCGTCCGGTTAACGTCAACCGCCAGTCTGCCCAAATCCCGTATAACCAGTCAGCGATCGCTCCGAGCAGGGGCAATTTGGTCACGGCATAAATCCAACCCATGCCTAAAATCTCGTAAACCCGCCGGAAGACTTCGACATCCTTGATCACCGTACCATCCGGGAGTACCGCATGAATTCGTCCCATTGCTGTCTCAAAATCCACTCCCCCGTTCTGATCCGGCGAGTAGCGATCGTCGGCAATATCCACAAACGTGACTAATCCCCGCCCCGCATCCCGTCGCCGCAGGAAGTTGACCTCTCGCATACACAACGGACATTCGCTGTCATACAACAATTTGATCTGCCAGGAATCGGCAGCGATCGGGGCCTGAGTACCAGCAATTTCAGGAGCAGTCTTCTTAGCCGAAACCATAAGCAATGTCAACGTTACCCAAGTACAGAGTTGCCTCTCGTATTCTAAGCCGCTGGCACTGGATTCAGGGATTGCCATGCCAACCGCGCCGCCCCCACCATCCCGGCTTGATTACCTAACTCCGCCTTAAGGAGTTGCAATCCCGCGCGAGAACTGGGCAACACCCGCCGTTCAATTTCCGTTTGCATCGCCGGGAAGAAAAATTCCGCACTGGCACTAACCCCGCCACCAATAATCACGGCTTCTGGAGTCAACACATAAATTAAACTGGCTAATCCTGCCCCTAAATCCCGCCCATAACTCTGCCAAAACTCTAAGGCTGTGGCATCTCCCGCGATCGCCAGTTGCCCCAGTGCTTCCGGTTCTAACCCAGTGCGACGACGAATCGCTGTGACCGCAGCATACTGCTCCAACGATCCCTGATTGCCACTATTACAGGGTGGCCCATCCGGATTCAGGGTAATTAAGCCCAATTCCCCTGCTGTGCCGTGATGTCCGACAAACAGCTTGCCATCCAGAATAATCGCCCCACCGACCCCCGTCCCTAAGGTTAGGAGAATCAAATGGCGAAACCAGCGTCCCGCTCCTAACCAGGCTTCCCCTAACCCAGCACAGTTGGCATCATTGGCAATTACCGTCGATCGTCCGGTCTTCGCTTCCAGCCAGTCCGCTAACGGCACATCCTGCCACCCACTTAAGTTAATCGCCACCCGCGCTATCCGACCCGCCGCATCCGCCGGCCCCGGTGTGCCTACCCCGATCGCCTGGGCATGATGGTCAGGATCAACCTGGTCGATCGCCTCTACCATCGCCAGCAATACCGCTTCTGGAGTGGCAGGTTGGGGAGTTGGAACGGTCAAGGTTTGCAAGCAGGTACCATCCCGAGTAAAACGCCCCAGTTTAATCGCTGTCCCTCCTAAATCAATCCCCAACACCTGGGGAGAATGCAAAGATTCCTGCTCCATACAATGATGACCGTTCCGTTATTGCCAGAGGTGATTCATTGGGTTGTAGTCACTAATCGCCTAGGGCGAATAACTCTAACGACCATACCCTAATCCCTGGTTACTGATCAGCCATTTTAGGGGAATTGAGGAGCGGTTTGACTTCTTTTGAAAACTGGAGATGGGCTGTGGTATCCAGGGTTGGCTGCGATCCCCTAGCACTTTGAGCTTGAGGCAGATCCAGATCCAGCGTTTGCAGATGATAGTTGGGGTGCTGTAGCGGTCTTTCGCCAAAATTCAGCCAGGTTACTTCTTGCGCCGTTTGTAACTGCGTCTCAGTAACGCCAAACACTAGAGGTTGATTAGAGGCAACTTGACCTTGAGTAGACAGTTTCTTCAACGTCAACAAGGCATCGGTCATTTGCTCAACTTGGTTGAGGGAATGATCCAACGAAAATCGTTGGTTCCAGCCGAAAGAGCTAGTGGACTGAAGTAGCCTGACTGATGGGGTTGCAGCCGTGACCCGTTGAGCCGTTGGCGAGGATAGGCTAACTGGACGGGAACGCAAATTGAGTAGCTTCATGGTTGTCATCATGCCAACCCGAGCCGTTTGGTTACGGAACATTTGCTGAGAAGCCGCCTGAAATGAACTCGCTCCCAGCAACGCCAGGGTGACTAAACTAGCGGTAGCGAGTAAATAGGCTTGAGGTTTCATCAACGGTCTCCGACAGGGTGAATGGATGTCACAATTTAAACTTCGCTGATCCTGCGTTAACTTCCGACAAACTTTGAGCTAAATCGATGAAGTTTCCGTTAATTCTTAAGGAGTCAGAGCTGTTCGCACTACTTGTTCATAGAACTGCTCTAAGGCAGTGATGCAGGTTTGATCGTCATACAGGTGAGAGAACCGATCGCGCATGGTTTGCACAATCTGATTTCTCCAGACCCGATCGAACCCCAACCGGGTCGAGATCGCGATGTAGTCGGCTTCAGTTTGGGCGATTGTATCGGTGACTCCGAGCATTTTGAGGATGGCGTAGGAATGCCGACCTCGCATAAACCGACTGGGTAGGGTGACAATCGGTAGCCCACAGGCGATCGCTTCTAACGTAGTATGCCCCCCTGACCACCCCATCGTATCCAAGAAGACATCCGCCAGTTGATTAAGATTCCAATAAGCGGTTTGTGGTTGAGGCGGTAGAATTACGCAGAAGTCCTCACTATTCAAACCCACTGCCGCAAACGATCGCTGTAAGCGTTGGCGAAATTGCTCCGCGACAAACGCATTCGGACGCGCAATAAACACAAACTGCGCCTGGGGAATTTGCTGAGCGATCGCAACCCACACCGCATCCTGTTGGGGCAAAATTTTACACAGCGTTTGGCAAACCAGATACACCACCGCCTCCTCCCGTAACTGAAACGCCGATCGGGGCTGAGTCAGTTCCGGCACACTCGGCTGTGGATAGGCGATCGCCAGGTTAGCAACCCGGACTAAGGTTTCCGAATAATGGGCTTGAGCATTGGGTGGTTCCATCAAGTCACTGGAGAGAAAGTAGTCCACCGTCGGTAATCCCGAGGTCACAGGATGCATCCAGGAAGAACACTGGACTGGAGCAAGTCGCAATGCCGCCAATTGGGTCATCAAGGGCTGCATCCCGATCTCGGGAAACACTAACACATGCAGGTTGTCTGCCCGGATTTGCTGACAGACCGCTTCTAGATCATCCGGGATTTGATAGAAGGCATCACTGTGCGATCGCACCGCTTGGGTCAAGGCATCATTTTTGGGAAACACATGGTAGGTATGAATGGCAAACCGAGTGCGATCGTGGCGCAGGAACCAGCCCCGCATCAGTTTGCCCACCGTATGTTCTGAGAAACAGCCCGAAACATAACCAACGCGAATGCGATCGGATACAGGGGGCATCGACAATGGTTGCACCCACTGGGGATAATTGGCAGCCATAATCCCATGCAGCCATTGACCATACTGCTTTTGCAAGTCTCGATCGTTCTCATTTTGATAAGCCAGCAGAAAATTCAGATGCCGAGCGATCGCCTGTAGTCCCTTTAGCCGCAGAGTGGGATTTGCCCAATTCCGCTGCTGTGTCACGGTTGCCAGACCCTTAATGTAACGTTGCCGATACTGCTGAATGTCGGCGGGAGTTTGATACAAAATCGGTAGTAAGAGGTGTTGTTGCAGTTGAAATAGAACTTCATCCGGTAGGTGTTGGGCAGATTGTCTGGCTTCTGCGATCGCCGCCTCGGTGTCACCCAACTCTTGCAACGCCAAAATCAGTTGAGTGCGTAAGTGAGGCTCATCAGGATACTGAGCAATCCCGGCTCGGCACAGCGGTACCACGCGATCGTACTGCTGTAACTGACCAAAACAATCTGCTAAAGCCGCATACACGGCTAGTTCTGCCTCTCCCTGCGCTAAGACATCTTCAAGATGGGGAATTGCTTCGGGATAATGGCGGCGTTGATACAACGTATTCCCGACAAATAGAGCCGCTTGCGTTGGGTCAGTGGCTAATTGGCGGGCAAACTCCAGATTTTCCAGAATATCGGCGTTATCGGGATCCCGTTCCAGGGCGGTTTCATAACTGGCGATCGCTAGTTCAACCTGCCGTTGGAGCAGCAATGTATTACCTAAGTTCAAATACAAACCGGGAGAGTCCGAGCTAATTTCTACAGCGCGGCGAAAGATCAGTTCTGCCTGGTGGGGATCGCCATGCTCAGTCACTAAATTGCCGAGATTACTATAGGCATCCATAAACGTCGGCTCCAGGGCGATCGCCTGTTGATAGGACTGCCCTGCCCCCGCAATATCCCCTATTTTTTCTAGCACTAGCCCCAGACTGTAGTGATAGGTAGCGTTCGCCGCCTCTAATTCCAGTGCCTTCGCGATCGCGGCTTGAGCCTCCCGGTAGCGCTCCATTTGGTAATACAGCATGCCCAGATCATGCCAACTGACCGCATCCTGGTCATCCCCTTGCAAAATGTTGAGATAAAGTGGTTCGGCTTCACTCAGTTTTCCGATCTGTTGCCACTCTAAAGCTTGCTGTCGCCACCGCTCCAAACTCATGTCGGTTTTGGAGGGTTGATCAGCGGCTGACAGGTCAGATAACGCTTGCAGCAATGGCAGCTTTCGTTGTTTTTCCAGATCTGACCATTGATAGTGATGGGCAGTCTGCACATCCCATCTTAATACCTGAATGCCATTCCCAAAACTAGGATGATTAGGCTCTGGAGTAGACAAATCCAGTAGTAAATCACACTGAGGATGAGCCGCAATAAAATCCCAATTTGCCTGCTGTACGGCATCCCGATTCCGGTTATCCACAATCATCAAGGCGCGGTCGGCTAGAAACGATTTTGCTAACAGCAATCCCATCATCTGCGATCGATAATCATCGGCAGCATGATAGAAATAAACCCCGATGCGATCGTCGGTTTGCAACTCCCGAACATCAGCAAAAAATGCTTCAAAATCCTGATTACAGAAAAAAACTTGGTTCTCTAAATCGAAAGTAGTTAGATTCTGTATAAGTTGGTTGAGATTTTCAACGTCAATGCCAAATTCAGAGAACTGATCAACAGCGTAAGCCATGCGATCGGTGTGATCCAGCAGCGCCCCAATGACCGTTGCTCCCTGAAAACAACCGACCTCGCAATACACCTCCCCTGGTTCCATACAAGCGACGGCAAAATTGAGCAGTTGCAGGACACCTGGGGTAGTCATACCTGTCACCTGCTGGAGTACCGCTTGAAACCGATCGTCCTGCGGCTGCACAGAGGCTTGTCCCCAATGGCTGTAGAAATCAGGAAGATAATGAATGAATTTTTGATAATCCATTGGTGATACCTGAGTAGAAACACGGAACCCAGTCAAGCAAGCGCAATTGCATCCTCCTCCTATCATGCCCCCATCTTGCTATCTCGATCGCCCTCAGTAGTGTCAGTAGCAATTACATCAACTTATTACAATCGTAGTTCCACCATGTTCAGGCAGAAAATCCTGGGGAACAATAGAGATAGGGTGTACCTCTTTTTGTCTCGCTTCTGTCCCCGTGTTCTGTGCAGTCCAGTGCTTCTTCAATTATTGAAAATGAATCATCAATCCAGGTGAAATTTTGCCGTGGCTTTGAGCCAGCAAATTTTCCTGATCACCCCTATCCCTCAAGGGATTTACTATAAAGTCGATCGATTTGGCGCATTCGCATCAAGCAAGCTGTCAAATCTTATCGCTGTTGGAATTGGTTTAAGGATTAACGTTTTTATATTGATCACTGCAATTGGATATGGATAGGCATCTAGGCGATACCGTTTCTGTAGAATTACTGAGTTCAGCCAGTTTGTTATCTCGCTTGCCCCCCGAAGCTCAGACATGGGCAGAAGGATTGGGTTGGACAGAACGCCGCTACGTCCTATCCCTATGCCACCTGATGTGTGCCGCCTCACCCGAGATGCAAGCTGAGTTTTTAGATGACTATACGGCGGATGGCTTAGTCTCTAAAATTTTGGAAGATCGTGATACCAAACAAAAGGTTAAAGACTATTTAGAACACTTTGGCATTAAAACGGAGCTAACTACAGGTTTACTCCGGAGCTATATCCGGCAATTTTACATCCACTCTGCTCAAGATGTCCGCCGACAGCCTGATCTCTATCTAGAATCAGCGTTACGGTTAGTCATGAGTACCGAAGAGCGAAATAACGTATTTAATTATATTTTGGGGTTTGAGCTAATTAAAATGATGTTTCGCATGAGTTGGTATCAGCACGAAAAGCTATACAAACTTCAACGCAATCAGGATGAATTTATTCATACCTACATTAAGCCAATTCAACATACTCACAAAATCAATAAAATTATCGTGCCCAAGGATGAACATCTATTCTTTGCTCGTCGCGATTATTATGTGAGAAAACCAGAGATTAGTGAGAAAAAATTAATTGAATTAGCGATCGCCACGTTTACCACCGAGATCACAACCAACTTTGGATTTTCGATCATTCGGCATCCCCACTCCCTGGTCTTCGACTATGACTATATTTTTGAGCTAGACCAGGAAGCCATTTTTTCCTGAATCCGGTGAGAACCCGCTGCGACTAGGATATATACCTCACCAATACCTGACGAAGCATCCCCCACCCCACAATCAGGAAATTGCCTTGCATAATAGGGACGGCAGGGTTCGATATCGACAGTGGATTTTCCCGAAACTGACAGACCCTGAATTACATGCTGAGTGGAGGCATCCGTGGAGCGTTGGCGCATGAATCATCTCAATTGGAGGCAACCTGCCACAAAACACCAAAGTCGCGATCGCGGTGGTAGTCAGCGCTGGCAACATCTCCTGCTGAGCCTGGGGGCGATCGCTATCCTGACCAGTTGTACCGAACCACCCACCACCGTCACATCTCCCACCCCCACGCCCCCCACCGCTACTCCGACCGGAATTAATTCCCCAACGCCAGTGGCTAGCCCCACGGCTACTGCCAAACCTGAACCGGTGCAGAAAACTGAGGAGAAATTACGGCAGGAATTTGCCAAAACCCAGGACTTTACCGTTCAGGCAATTAACTGCCCCACCAACCTCACCTTCAAAGCGGGTAGTAATTACGAATGTCAGGTGATTTCCGACGCGGGCATCTTTCCCGTTGTCCTGCAAATGACCGATGCCAAGGGCGATTTTCGCTGGAATACCAAAGGATTATTGCTGCTATCCCGGCTGGAACAATACATCCAGCAAACCGTTAAACAACAGGGGGCGGGTGATGTGCGGGTCGATTGCGGCGGCAAAGCCCGAGTTGCCAAACCTGGTGAAGCATTTCAGTGTAAAGTGACGAATGCCCAAGGTCAGACGCGATCGGCAAAAGTGACTGTAAAAGATGAGCAAGGTGGGGTATTTTTGGCGTTATAGCGGCTTCCTGGGATTTGCTTGCACCGCCTAAACCTGTGTTAAGGTAATGAGCGAGAGTAGATTCCGTTGTAGTGTTTGTCTTTAAGGTTCTGGCAGGCTTCTCTCCGGATTTGCATCTCTACTGCCCTTGTTTAATTTCTGGAGAGAACTCCATGTCGATTTATGTTGGCAACCTGCCCTATCAGGTTACCCAAGAAGATTTAAGTAGTATTTTTGCTGAATATGGTACGGTGAAGCGGGTACAGTTGCCCACCGATCGTGAAACAGGTCGTCCACGCGGGTTCGGCTTTGTGGAAATGTCTACTGATAGCGAAGAAGATGCCGCGATCGAAGCTCTGGATGGAGCAGAGTGGATGGGACGTGATCTGCGGGTCAACAAAGCCAGACCTCGGGAAGACCGGAAGCCTGCCGGTGGTGGTAATGGCTGGTCAAACAAGGGTAGAGGATACTCGGATCGCTACTAAGGAATAGATAGCGACTTGTTGCAGCATTAGTCAGACGTTAATCGGGAGAGATCCGCTTAAATTGAATCTCTCCCGATTCCTTTAGAACTAAATTGAGGCACTTACTGCAATCGTTTTTGCTCGCTGCGGTAGCGAATATATTCAGCAATAAAAAAGACCAATCCAGAAGCCAAAATCAACACAACACTTAAGGCATTAATATCCGGCTTCACTCCAGTCCGAATTCGACCAAAAATTTCGATCGGCAAAGTTCTGACTCCATCTCCGGCAGTAAAACTAGCAATTAAAAAATCATCCATACTCAAAACAAAGGCGAGCAGGCAACCCGACACGATCGCCGGAGCCAGTTCCGGCAATAACACGCGAGTAAACGCCTGGGCTGGAGTTGCCCCTAAATCGAGCGCGGCTTCTTCCAGATGCGGATTAATGCTGTTGATGCGCGTGGATACTACTAAAGCAATGTAGGACAAACAAAAGACGACATGAGCCGCCACGATCGTTCCCCCACTTAACGGGATCGCCGCCGCCGCCAGGAAGACTAAGGTGGCAACCGCGATCGCAATATCAGGAATGATCAGCGGCAAATAGGCAATCCCCTGATACAGCCCTTTGCCCGGAAACCGATATCGGGCTAGCCCAACGGCCATGAATGTCCCTAAAACAGCCGCGATCGAGGTAGCACTCACCGCCACAACCAGGCTATTGCGTAAGGCGGTCAAAATCCGGGTATCCGTAAAAAACTGGTGATACCAATTCCAGGTAAATCCCTGCCAGCCAGCACTATAGGGCGATTCGTTGAAGCTATAAACCGCTAACACCACAATTGGCAAATACATAAACCCAAACATTAGCAGCGGCAACAGCATCTGCCAGGACAGGGGAAAGCGCGATCGAGAGTTTGGTTGATCCATTGCAGCGGAATGATAACAGGAGAAATCAGAACGACATCAGGCTATTTTTTCGGGACGGCATCACCATATTTAATTAACAGCGCGATCGCTATGCTAACTGCCAGGATCAGAATCATACTCAGGGCAGAGCCAAACCCCCAATTGCGAGTCGCGCCTAAAAATTGGTTATAGATCAACCGCGCTACGGTCATGCTAGAAGCCCCCCCTAACAGTTCAGGATTGACAAAGTCTCCTAAACAGGTAATGAACACCAGTAAGGATCCAGCCGCTATCCCCGGTAGGGTTTGGGGCACTGTCACCCTTAAGAACGTTTGGATCGGAGTCGCGCCTAAATCCGCCGCCGCTTCCAACAACCGTCGATCCAACTTTTCCAGGGACGCATAGAGAATTAGCACCATGTAGGGCAATAGGCTATAGGTCATGCCAATCACAACCGCCGGTTCTCGATTCAGCAAATCCAACGGTGGTAACCCCAAACGGGTAACGAAGCTATTTAAAATGCCTGTGGGGCGCAGAATCGTGATCCAGGCGTAGGAGCGCAGCAGTGAAGACGTCCATAACGGCAGCACAAACCCCAACAACACCAGATTTTGCCAGCGCTTAGACACCCCTAAGGCAATCCAATACGCCACCGGAAACCCAAATAGCAAACAGAAAAAGGTGGTTGAAGTGGCAAACCAAAACGATCGCAGGACAACCTGTTGATAAATATCATCAAAAATCAGGGCGTAATTCTCTAAGCCCGATGGATTCACGACCTGTCCGGGGCGAATATTCGGCACCAAACTCAGTTCAAAAATCAGCAAGGTGGGAATCACTAACAGGAGTCCCAACCAAATGCCAGCCGGAGCTAACAGAAACAAAGGCTCCAGCCATTTTGGCAGCGCCGTTTGACGGTCTAAGCTCGATTTTGGAGTCAGGGGGGGAGATTGACCAGCCATGAATTCACCGGAGAAAAGAGAAAAATTAGCGATACCTTGTGACGAACAGTGACCCTACATCCATCGTGATTGAACAAATCCATAGCCTGACTGCCGCTGCAATCAACTACTGGTTAATAACGTCCAATACCGTTCGTAGAGCGCTAACACTTTGGGGGCGATCGGCGAAATGCGCTCGGAACTCGCCAGAATCTCATCAGGTGGAAATAGGCTGGTATTGTTCCGCAGAGGGGCAGGAAGTTGGTCATAGGCAGCCTGATTGGGAGTGGCAAAAAACTGGCGTTGCGTAATTTGAGCCGCAACTGACGGCTGGAGCATATAGTTAATCCACGCATAGGCCGCATCGGGATTGGGAGCCGTTTTGGGAATTACGATCGTATCGCTCCATAACGAGGTGCCACTTTGGGGAATCACATATTTAAGATTGCGATCGGGATTATCTTTAATCAACCGCACCGCATCAGCAGAGTACACCATCGCTAATACCAAATCCCCTGCCAATAATTGCTCTTTCCAGGCATCCGTCGTAAATGATGCGATCGCGGGCTTCAGTTGTACCAACTTTTCATAGGCCGCCTTAATCTGCTGCGGATCGGTGGAATTGTAGGAATGCCCGAGGGAGCGGAGGGTCGCTCCCATCACCTCCCGCACATCATCCAGCAAAGTCATCCGCCGTTTGAGTGGCTCAACATAATCCCACAGAAACGTCCAATCTTCAGGTTCTGGATTCAAGCGATCGGCATCATAAATCAATCCAGTGGTACCCCAACTAATGGGCACACTGTGGCGGTTACCCGGATCGTAGGCTGAATTTTGGAACTGCGGCAAAATGTTACTCAGACCATCAATGCGGGTATGATCCAGTTCACTTAAGAACTCTAACTCGATCATTTCCTCAACCTTGTAGTCCGAGGGATACAAGATACTATATGTGGCACCCTTTCCGGCTTGAAACGTCGCCAGCATAATTTCATTGGAATTGAAAATATCGTAAGTCACCCGAATGCCCGTCTGCGTTGTAAACGCTTCCACTAACGGTGGATCAACGTAGTTTGTCCAGGTGTAGAGGGCAAGCTCATCGGATCGTCCCCTGCCCGCCTGCACAGGACGCACTTCGGCTAGGGTCCAGCCACAGCCTGACAGCATCACTCCGGCACTAGACAGGATAGAAGTTCGTAAGAAAGCCCGTCGAGTGGGATGGGGAGATGGCGATCGGGAAGAGGCAGCAGAAGTCATAACGCAGGCACACCGGAAGAAGAAACACAAAAAATTCATCCCAGTCAGATGGAGTCATTGCTCCTGAGCGATCTCTCCAGCCAGAGTGACGATCGCTGGCAACGTCGGTTAACTGGTAGACAAAGCTAAACAATCCAACGGCGACCAGGAAATATAAATAGGTGTTTCGGCATTCGGAGGATTATGCACCACATTCGGTTGCATGATCGTAATTTGATCACCAGAGGTCAGTTCGACCAGATAATGCATGTGAGTTCCCAGGTACATCACTGTTTGTAACCGACCTTCAAAGCAATTCACCGGTTCACTGGACGGAGTCAAACTAAACCGGATCTTCTCTGGTCGCACACTAATCACGGCACTGCCCGATGTCGGCTCATGCCCGTCGCCCGATCGCTTCACCTTAATCCGCAAGCCCTTATCGGTGACAATCCACAACATTTCTGGATGTGCCCCTTCCACCTTACCGTGCAGCAGATTAGTATCCCCAATAAAATCCGCCACAAATGGAGTTTGGGGAGCCTCATAGATTTGGCTGGGGGAACCAATTTGCTCGACCTTACCGTGATTCATCACCGCAATGCGATCGGACAAACTCAAAGCTTCCTCCTGATCGTGCGTCACCATCACAAAGGTCAGCCCTAACTCCTGATGTAAATTAGACAACTCCACCTGCATCTCTTTCCGGAGTTTCAAATCTAACGCCCCTAAAGGCTCATCCAGTAGCACCACGGCAGGGCGGTTCACCAAAGCTCGGGCTAGGGCAATCCGTTGCTGCTGCCCACCGGATAGCTGAGCCGGATACCGTTTAGCAAACGTTTCCATTTTTACCAGCTTTAAGACTTCATTCACCCGATCCTGAATTTCTGCCCGCCCCCGGTGCTTTAGGCGCAAGCCAAAGGCAATATTGTCCCAAACCGTCAAATGATTAAACAGGGCATAGCTCTGAAACACCGTATTGACTGGACGGCGATAGGACGGCACATTGCTAACCCGCTGTCCCTGAATTAAGATTTCTCCCGTCGAGGGCGTTTCAAATCCAGCAATCAGCCGTAAAGTGGTCGTCTTACCGCAGCCGGAAGGTCCCAAAATGCTAAAAAATTCGCCCCGACGAATTCCGAGATCAACACCACGAACCGCCGTTTCGCCGTTAAATACCTTATAGACTTTGCGGAGTTCGACATCTAGGTCAGTATCGGTTGCAGCCGATCGCTGATTTTGGGTAGCAGTTTGAGACATGTTGGCGATTCCCTGTAAGAGGTTAACCAGCGGAAAAATTCATCTCATCAACGATTAAAACTTGGCTGAGAGGTGATTCCAAAGGTAGAATAGGCGGTTTCTATCCGTCTTCTGGTAGAGTTGCAAATTGGACTTGAGGTTTATTTTATCTACCTACTCTCCATTCAGGATTCCCCATCCAAGATTTAAACTGGGCAGATCGCTGCAACCAGGTGAACCCTCACTTCTATCATCCCTGAATCCCTCCTTTGTCCATCAACGTTAAGTTATTTTGAGCAATCTGATACGATTAGTCCTCATAAGCTGAGTGATGCATTTACCTGATTTTTTGGTTTGGATATAGATTGCCCCACCTGATTGAGCCCCCCCTTCATCAGTTAGGTAAAGATTTCTTACTATTGCTCTCCTCGCTGGACTTCTGCTCTCTCTGTCACACCTGAACGCATGACGCTAACTCAACCTTCCACCATTCATCAAACCACCATACCTCGTGCTGCTGGTCAACGCTACCGATCGGTGTTTCTCATGGTCGGCATTTCGCTGATTCTGCTGGGTGGGATTGGTAGTCGCTTAGCCTACCTCCAACTGGTGGAGGGCGAGCGTAACCGCAAAATGGCAGACGAAAACCGGATTCGCCTGATTCCCAAACAGCCCGAACGCGGCAAAGTTCTCGATCGCAAAGGCAAAATTTTGGCAGGCAGTCGCTTATCCCATTCTGTGTTTCTCTGGCCGCTGGCGCGGAAAAAAGGCGAGTGGGAACCAACCGTCAAACGATTGGCGCAAATTTTGGAGATTCCGGAAGACCCCATTCGCAAACGTCTGGAACAGGCAGGCTACAACTCCCCCTCCCTGGTGCGGATCGCCCGAGGGATTAGTCCGGCTCAGGTCACGGCTTTGACCGAATACAGTAGCGAAATGGAAGGGGTACAGGTCGATGCCGAAGCGGTGCGCTATTACCCGAATGGAGATTTAGCCGCCCATGTTTTGGGCTATACCGGCGAACTGAGTGATAAAGATCTAGAACGCTTAAAAGACCAGGGCTATCGTTTGGGCGATGTGGTGGGTCAAATGGGAGTAGAGTCGGCATTTGAAAGCCAACTTCGCGGTGAATGGGGCGGTCAGCAGGTTGAGGTAGATGGCACAGGGCAGGTGGTTCGGATTCTAGGGCAAAAGGAAACCCATGCCGGGAAAGATGTGACGCTGACCCTGGATAGTGACTTACAAAAAGCCGCAGAGGTGGCATTGGGCGATCGCAAAGGGGCGATCGTGGCGATCGATCCCAATAATGGGGCAGTGCTGGCAATGGTCAGTCGTCCTGCCTTTGATCCCAATCTGTTTTCAACCCGAATTACCGATGCCCAGTGGCAACGGCTACAAAGCGAAGATCATCCCTTTGTCAATCGCACCCTGCAAGGATTCCCACCTGCCAGCACCTTCAAAATTGTCACCACGACGGCAGGCATTGAGTCAGGCAAGTTTAGTCCCGATACCGTACTAGGCACCTATCCCTCGATTACCGTGGGGGGCATTGAGTTTGGGGATTGGAATCGGGCAGGCTTTGGGCCCTTAGGCTTTGTCGGCGCGATGGCCTGGAGTAGTGACACCTTCTTCTACCAGATTGCCATGGGCATGGGGGATCAACCCCTGATCCAGTGGACTCGCCGCTATGGCTTTGGCAAGAAGACCGGGATTGAACTATCAGATGAGGAAGCCCCCGGCTTGGTTCCAGATGATGCCTGGAAGCGGAAAACCTTGAATGAAGGCTGGTTTTTAGGAGATACGGTCAACATGTCGATCGGGCAGGGTTTTCTGCAAGCCTCCCCATTACAAGTGGCAGTGATGTTTGCGGTGCCAGCCAACGGCGGCTATCTGGTTAAGCCGCATTTGCTGAAGGACAACGAAGACTCCCGCAATTGGCGAGAATCTTTAAACCTACAGCCCGTCACCTTACAGATTCTGCGGGACGGGTTACGCAGCGTGATTTTGGATGGCACCGGCACCGCCTTAAATGTGGCAACCCTACCACCCATCGCTGGCAAAAGCGGTACTGCCGAAGACTTTGGACGCGAATCCCATGCCTGGTTTGGTGCCTACGCTCCAGCCGATAAGCCGGAAGTGATCGTCGTTGCCTTTGCCGAAAATTCGGGTGGGGGTGGGGGATCGGTCGCCGCTCCCATGGTGCGCCAGGTACTAGAAGCTCACTTTAACCGCAAACCCGCTCAAGCAGCGGCGATCGAACCTGTACTCACCGACTAATACCGAATCCCCCAATTAATTCAAGACCGCATATTCCGCCGCTTCCAGATCCTTAAATAGGGGTGTACTGAGATAGCGCTCACCAAAGCTCGGTTGCACCATCACAATTAAGCGTCCGGCATTCTCTGGACGTTTAGCCACCTGAATTGCCGCAGATAACGCCGCTCCAGAGGAAATCCCTGATAGTAAGCCTTCTTCGCGGGCTAACCGGCGAGCATAGGCGATCGCGTCGTCATCTGCGACCGTAATCACTTCATCCACAACAGCCGCTTCATAGATAGTTGGCACAAATCCGGCACCAATCCCTTGAATCTTATGGGCACCGGGTTTCCCCCCCGACAACACAGGGCTACTGGCAGGTTCTACTGCGATCGCCTGAAACCCTGGCTTCCGCTGTTTCAGGACTTCAGCCACGCCAGTAATCGTCCCCCCTGTCCCCACTCCAGCAATCAAAATATCGACTTGACCATCGGTATCAGCCCAAATTTCCTCCGCCGTCGTTTCGCGATGAATTTTAGGATTCGCTGGGTTGCGGAATTGTTGCAACATATAGGCATTCGGCGTACTGCTGACAATTTCCTGCGCCCGCGCGATCGCCCCTCGCATTCCTTCTACTCCCGGGGTTAGCTCCAGTTGGGCACCATACGCCTTTAACATGGCACGTCGTTCCAGACTCATCGTATCTGGCATCGTCAGAATTAGGTGATAACCTTTTGCTGCCGCCACCATTGCCAGAGCAATGCCAGTATTACCAGAGGTTGGCTCGACTAAAATTGTTTTTTCCGGCTGAATTAAACCCGCCGCTTCTGCCTCCTGCACCATACTGACCCCAATGCGGTCTTTTACTGATGCTGCCGGATTCATACCTTCTAACTTCACCAGAATTTGGGCAACGCAGCCCTCGACCTGAGGAATTTTGTTGAGTTGGACGAGCGGCGTATGGCCAACCAACTCGGTCACATCTTTAGCAATTCGCATAGGTTGAGTTTTGCTCCTCAAAGATTAACTATTTCAAAACGTACATTTGCTGCAAGTCGATAAGCGTAGACTACTTCGAGACACCACTTTCCGCAGAAATCTCACAGTAATTTTAAGCTCATCGCCAGTATACTACGGTTTATCGATAGGCTTAATCGACTTTACAGATTTGCTCAAGATTCTCTTGAGCGGATCTCCGTCCCCCGTTAGCAGCAGACAGAGTTGCTACCCAAAGGAATGGGATCACTTTGCAAAATTTTATGGTTTAAGCGCTTGATCGCCAGATCTATCGCGATTTAGTAGCCTGTGATACGGAATATCCGTCGATCGCTCAGATCCCGCTTGCCTCTCACCAAGTTTTTTTAAGAATGATTTAAGATTTCTCTCAACTTAAGCAGAGTGGCGGAATTGCTTTTATTGTGTAGTCAGTGAACAAGGGTTTGTTTCGAGCTACGGTTAGCCAACTTTACATAGGTGCTATCTGTTCATGATGACCTTACCAATGTTGCTCCGTTCCCTATTATTGGCAAGTACGCTGAGCTTTACAGTTCCCCTCTTCCTGATTGGGGTCCTGCTGTTCTGCCTATCTATGTTCTCCTGGGTACCAGTTTCTGAATCCTTGGCTCAACTGGGGTTAAACCAAATCTTGAAGTTTTTAGCCGTTTTTGGACAGGGAGATGCCTTTCAGGGCGCAATTATCATCGGTTTTACCTGTAGTCTGGTCGGCACATTGTTTGACACCTATGCTTACTATCAACGGCAGTCCTTAAAGGACAGTTAAACATAGGCGCTAAACGTCCAGATATGTTTCTCTACTGGTGGATCGAATTTGGCAGCATCATGTTGTCGGTTGCCCCAAGAGTAGGCATAAGCCAATCCAGCACAAGATTGACAGCCTTCCGAACCCAGATTTCGCTACAGTTAAAAAGGCTATCTTGACTCAGCTCAGAGAACTGTGGACATTTC
The DNA here is from genome assembly GCF_050753385.1 of Pantanalinema rosaneae CENA516. Lineage (NCBI taxonomy): Bacteria > Bacillati > Cyanobacteriota > Cyanophyceae > Leptolyngbyales > Leptolyngbyaceae > Pantanalinema > Pantanalinema rosaneae. Next base: position 15,741 of record NZ_JBLZFZ010000073.1, on the reverse strand, counting down.
AGTTTTTGCCCAAACATTTATTGCCGTATTCGTCATGGCAGATGCCCTGGGCAATGCCCCGATCGTCTCTGTGTTAACGAAAGGTATGGAACCAGACGATCGCGGACGGGCAATTGATCGGGCGAGTTTAATTGCCACCGTAGTATTGCTCGCCTTTGCCTTTAGTGGTGAGACAATTTTGCACTATCTTCATGTCAGCATGGGAGCGTTACAAGCCGCCGGAGGGTTGTTACTCCTGCTAATTGCACTGGATATGTTGCAAGGCAAATTAGATGTGCCAACTGTGGAAGCAGATCATGATGTCGCTATCACTCCCTTAGCTTTGCCCTTGCTTGCCGGACCGGGAACGCTGACGACCGTTATGTTGATGATGTCTGAATCACCGAATGCCCAGGTTAGTGTGGTAGTCGGTATTGTCTCAGCCATGCTGATTACCTGGATCATTGTCCGGCAGTCGGTGTATATCGATCAATGGATGGGGGCACAGGGAGCCATTATCGCCACAAAACTACTGGGCTTTTTGTTAGCGGCGCTGGCGATCGAAATTGGCAGTGCTGGCATCCGCGAATTATTTCTGATCACCAGTTCCTAACCCCCAAGTACGGGCGGGTTTAAAGTAATTGGGGCGATCGGGTATGCCAGTCCGTCGCCTGCTCATAGGCATGGGCAACCTGGAAGATCAAATCTTCTCGCAGCACATTCGCCACAATTTGTAAGCCGATCGGTAAGCCCTGGGCATCAAACCCACAGGGAATACTCATGCCCGGTAGCCCCGCCAGGTTAACCGGAATCGTCATCAGGTCAGACAGATACATGCTGAGGGGATCTGCGGTCTTCTCGCCTGCCTTAAAGGCAGTAGTAGGCGCAGTCGGAGAGACTAACACATCCACCTGTTCAAAGGCTCGCTCAAAGTCCTGTTTAATTAAAGTGCGGACTTTCTGGGCTTTGAGATAGTAGGCATCATAGTAGCCAGCGGATAGGGCATAGGTACCGATCATGATCCGCCGTTTCACCTCGGAACCAAAGCCCTGAGCCCGAGTTTTGGTGTACATATCCATCAAGTTGTCGGCTTGCTCAGTCCGATAGCCATATTTCACACCGTCATAACGAGCTAAATTCGCTGAAGCTTCCGAGGGGGCAATGATGTAGTAGGTGGGTAAGCCGTAGCGGAACCGAGGACAGGAGATCTCTTGAATTTCTGCGCCTAAGTCAGCCAATTGCTGAATCGCTTTCCGGGTCGCCTCCTCCACTACGGGATCCAAGCCTTCGCCGTAGGTTTCTCGAATCACACCCACCTTTTTCCCTTTTAAGTCAGGAATTAGGAATTGGGTGTAGTCGGGAATCGGCACATTCAGGCTGGTGGAATCTTTGGGATCATGTCCAGCGATCGCCCCTAGCAAAATTGCCGCATCTTCCACCGTCCGCCCAAAGGGCCCAATTTGATCCAGGGAAGAGGCATAGGCCACCAAACCATACCGGGACACCAAGCCATAGGTGGGCTTTAGCCCGACAACGCCACAGAGCGAGGCAGGTTGCCGAATCGATCCTCCCGTATCCGATCCCAGCGACACGACACATTCTTCCGCCGCTACTGCCGCCGCCGAACCACCGGAGGAACCACCAGGAACCCGCTCGACATCCCAGGGATTGCCGGTTAATTGGTACGCCGAGGTTTCGGTCGAGCTGCCCATGGCGAACTCGTCCATATTCGTTTTGCCAACCATCACGGCTCCCGCCTCCGCCAGTTTTTGCGTTACGGTCGATTCATAGGGCGGCACAAAGTTTTCGAGAATGCGGGAGGCACAGGTAGTGCGAATGCCTTTCGTACAGAGGTTATCCTTAATCCCGATCGGAATGCCTGCCAGTAGCCCAATCTCCTCTCCCGCCGCAATCCTGGCATCTACTTGCTGCGCCTGTTCCAATGCCCGATCGGGAGTGACTAGCAGAAAACTATGGAGCTTTGGTTCCAGCGCTGCAATCCGCTCCAGGGCTTCCTGGGTAATTTCAACGGCAGAGCGCTTTTTCTGAACAAGTTGTTGGTGAAGGGTACGAATCGATGCCATGCCGGGATCTCTGGTTTACTCAAAGTCCAAGTCTACAGTAGAACTTTGGCAAAATGCTGTTGATTTCTGGCGCGATCGGCTCTGGACTTTAGAACAAGCATCCATAGACCCCTGATTCATCAACGCCGAAACTGAAACCAGGCTTCCAGAAGATCCTGTAGACGCGGACGCTGTTTCAGGCGTAAATCATGCCATTGAGACACCGTTTGACTCAAAATTTCCGATCGCGTCAGACTAGGTAAATTTAATTGAGCTAAAGCTGGAATGGGTAATTTCTGCTGCATTGCTAACGCGATCGTTCCGATCAGTTCACTCGCTTGGCTACCGACTAAATGCGCTCCTAAGATCCTGCCATTGCGATGCCCAATTAACTGACAAAATCCAACTAAATCCCCTTGAATTTGGGCTTTTGGTAGGGCATTAAAGGATTGCTGAAGAATCATGACATCCTTACCGTAACGTTGAATCGCGGCTGATTCCGTTAATCCGATCGTCGCTAGCTCTGGATCAGCATTAACGACAAATGGAATGGTTAACCGTTCAGCCGTAAATACAGGCAAGAACAGGGCATTCTTGAGCGCCACCCGCGCTTCATGAATGGCTTGATTGGGACACCAATGTTGCTCACGCTGCCCCGTACAGGCATAGATTTTGGGGTGGCTGGTTCGTTGTTGCGGATTGACGACTAATCCCGTTGCCGATCGCTGGATACTTACAGCCGCTAAATTCAGGTTATCTAGTTCTGGCTGTTGCCCAACCGCTAAGAGAATTTCGTCGGTTTCAATCCCATGATTGCCTGCCTGTAACCATTTTTTGCCTTGAATTTGCCGAATCTGTGTCACTTTGGTTCGGGTCAGTACATTGACTCCCTCTGCCTCCAAACTCGCTTGCAGCCAAGCCGCTGCTTGGGGCTCAATCCCCGGTAAAATCTGGTCGCTATCCACAATCAGCGTGAGGTGTAAGCCCAAGCGAACCAGAGCTTGCGTCACCTCGATCGCAACCGGACTCCCCCCTACAACCACTAACTGGTTAAGCTGTTGCAGTTCAGGCAAGCGTTGCGCGATCGTGGTTGGCGTTAAATAACCTGCATCAGACAATCCCGGAATGTCAGGAATCAAGGGGCGGTGATGGGCAGCAATTAGATAAGCATTCGCATTCAGGAAGCGCCCATTCACTACAAATCCAGGGGATGGTTTGCGGCAAAATTCTCCCCGCCCTGGAATCACATCGACTCCCAAAGCCGCTAATTCCGCTGCCGAATTGGTTAATTCTGTCGTGGCTTTGACCACCTCTAACCACGATTGCAGCCGTTGCCATTGCGCTTCGATCGTTGTCTGATTAACGTCACCAATCTTGCCAATTCCTAATTCTCTGGCTCGTTGTAACTCAACCGTCCGTCGTCCAGCTTCTACCAGGGTTGATTGAGTCATCATCTCCAGGCGATCGCTCCCCTCCAGCCGTTGTTCGACCAAAGCAACTCGGGCTTTCAACCGCGCTGCCGTGATCGCTGCCTCAATGCCTGCTGCTGTGTTTCCAATAATTACTAAATTGTAGTCAACCGCCATACACCAACCCAGGACTGCCTCTCACAGCTTAGCCCAATCTATCCAGCGAGGTGTGAAAGCAGTATCCATGCCAAATGATTCAATCACTGCGATGATTCAACTGGGCTAGAACATCCGCTAACCCAGCTAACAAGCGTTGATTCTCAGACGGGGTACGCACAGCTACTCGGAAAAAGCGATCGCCCAATTCCGGGAAACTCAAACAATCCCGAATCAAAATTTGGTGCTGTTGCAATAGTTGAGTTTGTAAGTTGATCACAGAGTGATCCGATCGCACTAACAGAAAATTCGCCCCACTCGGGTAAGGATGCAGCCCTGGTAACGTAGCTAACCCATGAAATAACTGTTCACGGGCAGAGATCAACCAATCCCAGGTTTGGTGCTGAAACGCTGTATCCTGCACCACGGCTTCACCGACCACGGCGGCTAAGGTATTGACCGACCAGGGATCACGCCAGTGTTGCCAGCGTTGCAACCGATCGGGATGAGCGATCGCATATCCTAACCGCAACCCCGGCAAACTGTAGAACTTCGTCAACGATCGCAACACAACCAGATTGGGATACTGCGATACCTGTGCAATCAGGCTGTGCTGGTGTTCTGGCAGCAGAAAGTCCATAAATGCCTCATCCACTACCACCAGTTCAAACTGGTCTAGCAGGGGCAAAATAGCGGCTGGAGATTGCACAATTCCCGTGGGGTTATGGGGATTGTTGAGCAGTAATCCCATGGGTTGGGTTGGAGCCACAGGAGGCTGACTACTTACCCAAACTTGCTCATCGGTCAGGTGGAGTGGACAGGGCACGATCGTCGCTTGAAAGGCTCGTAATGCCCGGTAATAGTCGCCAAAGGCAGGGGTTGGCAGCACGACCGCCTCCAGTTCGGCTAACTCGCGGCATGCCCAGGTTAATAGTTCCGCCGAGCCATTTCCCGGCAGGATCCAGTCTAGTGAAATACCGTGAAATTGTCCCAATCCCGATCGCAGTTGGAGATAGCTCGGATCAGGATAGGCACACAGATCTGGTAAGTGGGTTTGAATCGCTGCGATCGCTGAAGCAGGCAACCCCAATGGATTAATACTGGCAGAGAAATCCAAAATAGCCGCTGGTGGACAATTTGCCACAGCAGATGCCCAGGCTAAATTGCCCCCATGCAAAGGGCGAGGAATGGCAGAGGACTCTAACCATTCCCCAGATGATTTCATCGCGTCTATCTCAGACAATGGTGGAGAATATCAACTATTCAGGAGCAACTTTTTCTTTGAATAATTTGCCCGCCGAAAACGCTGGAACTTTCGTTGCCGGAATATTCATTTTGTCTCCGGTTTTCGGGTTGCGACCTTCGCGGGCTTTCCGTTCTCTGGACTCGAATGAGCCAAACCCAACTAGCGTGACTTTATCGCCGCTACTCACCGCATCCACAATTGCTTCTAGGGCTGCCGTTAATACAGCATCCGCTTGCTTCTTGGTGACACTGGCTTTATCCGCCACAGCATCCACTAACTCGCCTTTGTTCATAGGATCTCCTTGATTTCAACGGGATACCTTGCACCCGTATCGAGCGACTAACCGCTATATCATCCCGAGCCAATTTGGGTGCAATAATCCGGCAAGAGCTTCAACCGAAATGGCTGAAACTCCCGCAGAATCGGATTTTCAATGACTTATTCTAGAGTGTGCTTTCGGAATCTGGATCGGTGAAACCATTAAAATATATAGATCTCAGCGTTTTTCTAGCAGTTTTACGGCTCTCAGCTATAAGCTATCCCTATCAAAACCACCCCAAAATCGCTCCTACTAGGGGTTTCCATGCTCGATCGCTGGCATTCAAGGGGTACTTGCTGATCAGGGCGATCGCCCCCTCAAGTTAGGTTCTTAGCCAGATAAAGCTGCAATTGTTTCATGAAACCCTTTCCAGCAGCCAATTTCAGCAACTAGTTTCTTCGCTAAACTTGATGACTCGATAGTTTTTAATTATCCACAAGCTAGTCTCACACGCTAATTGCACCGAATTTTACGATCGGCTTAACCCAGAATTTTTTATAAGACCAATTTACTGAAATTCCCGTTTCAAAACTTCACAAAAACCACCCGGAATCATCAAGTCGCGCCCCGATTCTGCCCATTCACCGCTCCATAGCAAAACGGATCAAGATGACGCACCTGACTCACCTTGATCCCAAGTGGCTAATTAATCGTGGATTAAACGATCGTCTGCAAATGTTTCATTAATTGATCCGCAGGAGCGACCCCTTCAATGCGATCGACGGGCTGACCATCTTTAAACAGCACCAGCGTTGGTAGCGCATAGATCTGATACTGCGAGGCAATCTGGGGATACTTCTCAGTATCAATCTTGACGATCCGTAAGCGCTCTTTCATCTGGTCATTCACCTGCTCCAGAATTTGCGCCATGACTCGGCAAGGACCACACCAGGTGGCATAGAAGTCAACTAATACAGGCACATCCGACTCGGACACCATTTGATCAAAACTGTTGAACTTCTTCTTTGTAGTCATCTTCAGCATCCTTCGCTGCTCGATGCTTCTATGCTAGCCAGCATTTGTCCGGAGTAACATTACGGTTTACACGATCGCACAATTACGCATCTGAAGCATCACCGTTGCTAATGGAGAAAAACTTGCCTAATTTCTAAAAGACAAGCCAGACATAGGTTTCGTTTCAGCCATCTGTCCTTCCCCACCTTGAATCATTGGTCATTGCCCCATTACCCGCTACGATGATCTATCGGTGTTTACTTGGATTAGGACAACTATGGAAGCATTGCCGGAAAATCTGCAACGGCTACGGGGCAAGGTGGCGATCGTGACTGGCGCATCCCGAGGCATCGGTCGGGCAACCGCTTTAGCACTGGCGACCGAAGGAGCCAAGGTGGTCGTCAACTACGCCAGTTCCAGTGAAGCGGCAGAACGGGTCGTCGCTGAAATTACGGCAATGGGGAGTGCAGCGATCGCCGTCCCGGCTGATGTCTCTAAAGCCGATCAAGTGGATCAGTTAATTAATACGACGCTGGAGCAATGGGGACAAATTGATGTTTTGGTAAATAACGCTGGAATTACCCGCGACACGTTACTGCTCCGGATGAAACAAGAGGATTGGCAGGCGGTGATTGACCTTAACCTCACAGGGGTCTTCCTCTGTACCAAAGCAGTGAGCAAAATTATGCTGAAACAGCGATCGGGTCGGATCGTTAATATCACCTCCGTCGCTGGGCAGATGGGGAATTTAGGGCAAGCCAACTATAGTGCGGCAAAAGCGGGTGTAATTGGCTTTACCAAAACGGTTGCCAAGGAACTATCCAGTCGAGGAATTACTGTGAATGCAGTGGCTCCGGGATTCATTGAAACAGATATGACCCATGATCTGAAAGCCGATGAAATCCTTAAGTTCATTCCGTTAGGACGGTATGGTCAAGCCGAAGAAGTCGCTGGCATGATTCGCTTTCTGGCTGCCGATCCAGCCGCCGCTTACATCACTGGTCAAGTCATGAATGTTGATGGTGGCATGGTGATGGCATAAACCGACGATCGACCTACAAAAGCATGAGATTTGTTCAATCGTTATACTCAGTTAAATAGTTCATTGATAACCATTGATGACTGCAAGAAATTCTGTCAATACTCTGTGGAGCAGGAACTATTTAAACTTGATAAAGTCTACTCTGTCATGATTGAACAGTCTCAATGCTATTTAATTCTTTAGAATTTATTTTTCTATTTCTACCGCTGACACTTGTCGGCTTTTTTCATTTAGGCACCCGATCGCAGTATCACCTGGCATTAGCATGGTTGTTAGCATCCGCTATTTTCTTCTATAGCTGGTCGAATCCCACCAATGTTATTGTCCTGCTCAGTTCAGTGCTCTTAAATTACGGCATTGGAGCCGTTCTGAATGAGCAGATTCATTTAGCTATCAGCAAGAAAGTAACACTGTTTATTGGCGTTTTACTGAATCTATCGTTCCTGGGCTATTTCAAATATGCCAATTTTTTCATCGAAACAACGAATAGTTTATTTGATACGAATCTCTATATTAGTAAAATTGCTTTACCTTTAGGCATCTCGTTTTTCACCTTTCAACAAATTGCTTACTTAGTCGATTCTTACCGGGGAGAAACAAAGTCAAATTATTCGTTTTTACACTATGCCACATTCGTTACTTTTTTTCCCTATCTATTAGCTGGTCCAATCAACCACCATAAAGCGATTATTACTCAGTTTTTCGATCGCACACTTTATCGCCTCAATCTAGAAAATATCACGATCGGGATCACGCTATTTAGCTTGGGTTTGTTTAAAAAAGTGGTGTTAGCCGATGGCGTTGCTCCCTATGCCAATCAAGTCTTTACAGCCGCCAGCCATCAAGATGTATCATTAACCTTGTTTGAAGCCTGGTTAGGAGCCTTAGCCTATACCCTGCAATTATATTTTGATTTCTCTGGTTATTCTGATATGGCAATCGGCATTGCCAAATTGTTTGGAATCCAACTGCCAATTAACTTTAACTCTCCCTATAAATCCCTCAGTATTATTGAATTCTGGCGACGCTGGCACATTACTCTTTCTAACTTCCTGCGGGACTATTTATATATCCCCTTAGGCGGAAATCGTAAAGGTGAAATTCGTCGCAATATTAATCTTATGATCACCATGTTATTAGGTGGGCTTTGGCATGGAGCCGGATGGTCATTTGTATTGTGGGGTGGTCTAAATGGGGTGTATTTGTTAATTAATCACCAGTGGCGATCGTATCGTCAGCGGATCTGGGGACAGGACTTAAACCCCAGCCCGTATTGGAGCCGATTTCTAAGTGGTCTGATCACGTTTATTGCGGTGGTCATCGGTTGGGTTTTCTTCCGCGCTAGAGATATGCACACTGCCTGGATAATGCTGCAAGGCATGGTCAGAGTGCAGGGACTTGACTTTACTGATTTAATGCCAAATTTAGAAATTGAAATCGAACAGGTAGAAGACATTTATGAGTTAGATCCACTGATGCTGACACTGATCATAGGTGGCTTACTGCTGATCGTTTGGTGTCTACCCAATACCCAGCAATGGATCGGCGAACACCACTTAGCCAATCATCAGCAACAATCAGCCATAACAAATAATGCCAAACCATCTCAATGGTGCAAAAAATTCTATTGGCAACCAAACCAATTCTGGGCAGTTATTTGTGCCATTTTAAGTGTGATTGCCTTGCTAAATTTAGTCAAAGTCAGTGAGTTTTTATATTTTGAGTTTTAGAGATTTGATTCTAGTTAATTAAGTATTTCGACGATCGCTGAGGGATAACCCGATGAGAACTTACTTAAATACCTACTTCAAAGTATTAATCACACTTATTCTAGCGATCGGGTTGCTGAATTATGTGGTTGACCCGCTCTGGTATCACAGTGGCAATCGCTTAACAGCCATTAATCCCCCCTGGAATGAACGGGTAGCTAAAACTAACCTTTATCTTCAGCAACCAGAAGCATACAACTGTTTAATCTTTGGGACTTCCAGAGCTACCATCCTTCACACCGAATGGTTTCAAAACCATCACTGCTTTAACTATGCCTTTAGTGGCGGCAAGATTGAAGAAATTATCAGTTATGCCGACTATATCAAACAAAAAGGGGCAAATCCGGCGATCGTCTATGTAGAAGTTGAGCCATTTAAATTGAATGAAGCCTCAGATGACTCCTATTTGACAGCCCGAGAAATTCAACCCACTCCACTCTATGAAACTTATTTTTTCTCGATGAATACACTGTCTTTATCGCTCAGAACAGTGTTAGACATGTATGAGCACTCCCGACTATATAACCAACATTTTAAAGTTACTTTATCGGAAGATATCCCAGATTACGAACCCGAATTAATCGCACCGGAACCACCTGGGCAACCCCCCGATCGCGACGCGTGTAAACTTGAACGAGTCAAGTCCTATCAAGCTCTCAAACAAAAATTTCCTCAAGCTGAATTTGTGGGATTCGTCGCCCCGATCTCCGCCTGGCGGGTATTCAATACCATGTATGCCGAAGGATTACTGAATTGCCAATTAGCTGGAACTCATCAAATCGCCAGTCTATTTAATCGCTTTTATGATTTTGCCATTCCTTCAGCCATGACCACTCGCACTGACAACACCTATGACGGCAACCATTACTATCCTCAGGTGTTTCAGGACATGGCTCAAACCCTGGAAGGACAACCACCCACCTTTGGCGTTGATGTCAAGCAATACCCATTAGCGACCTACCAATCGCTCTACGCCACACGACTACAGCAGTTTCTCCAACAAATTGGCAAAAGCGATCGCTGGCAAGGTTAGTTCCTCAAGGTCAACTCATCATGCTGTTTTAGACTGCTTACTCGCCAGCAATGGCATGATCCGAATAAAACAGGCGAACCCAACGACCAGAGCAATCAAGGCTAAAGGGGCATACAGGACAACCATGCCAACCAGAGTCATCAGCGTCTCGTTCATCGGTCTTGATGTTTCCGTAGATAAATAGCGATTTGACAAACCATTCAGTAGATTCAATCCTGACTATAGCGATTCCTTAATCAATTATTGACAAGACTTAATCGATCGATACAGAAACCTAATCTTTTGCGGAAGGATTGCCCAGACAGTCTTCATACATCATTAGATAGAAAAGCTTTTAGCAGTCGATCGCTGAGAGTGCTAAATTCTATGTGGAGAACTGAACGAGAAAGCTATGGCAAAGATTGTTGTCTTTCAAGAAGAATCCCGGCAGGCATTAGAGAAAGGGGTGAACGCTCTCGCCAATGCTGTGCGGGTCACGTTAGGGCCGAAGGGTCGGAATGTCCTGCTAGAGAAGAAATATGGCGCACCACAGATCGTCAATGATGGCATTACGATCGCCAAGGAAATTGAACTCGAAGATCCCCTGGAAAACACGGGAGCCAAGCTAATTCAAGAAGTTGCCTCTAAAACGAAGGATCTGGCAGGTGACGGCACCACCACGGCTACGGTATTGGCTCAAGCCATGATTCATGAAGGCTTGAAGAATGTGGCGGCTGGCAGTAATCCGGTCGCTCTACGACGCGGGATTGAAAAGGCTGTCGCCAAGCTGGTCACCGAAATTCAGGCGGTTGCGAAGCCGATCGAAGGCAACGCGATCGCCCAGGTAGCCACGGTTTCTTCCGGAAACGATGAGGAAGTCGGTGCGATGATTTCCGAAGCCATGAGCAAAGTTGGTAAGGATGGGGTGATCACCGTAGAGGAATCGAAGTCTCTAGCCACCGAAATGGAACTGGTGGAAGGGATGCAGATCGATCGGGGCTACATTTCTCCCTACTTCGTCACCGACACCGAGCGGATGATCGCAGAGTTTGAAAATGCGTTGATTCTGCTCACCGACAAGAAAATTGGTTCGATTCAAGAACTGGTTCCCGTCCTGGAGAAAGTGGCTCGTTCCGGGCAAGCTCTGATCGTAATGGCAGAAGACATCGAAGGCGAAGCTCTAGCGACCTTAGTAGTCAACCGTTTACGGGGTGTCCTGAGTGTCGCGGCAGTTAAAGCCCCCGGATTCGGGGAACGCCGTAAAGCCATGCTGCAAGACATCGCCGTCCTTACCAACGGACAGGTGATTTCGGAAGATATCGGACTCAGCCTCGATTCCGTCACCCTCGATATGCTGGGCAAAACCCGCAAAATCACCATCACCAAAGACGCGACAACGATCGTCTCCAACATCGAAAACTCAACCGATGTCGAGAAGCGGATTGTGCAACTGCGCCAAGAACTGGAACGCAGCGATTCTGACTATGACAAAGAAAAACTCTCAGAGCGGATCGCGAAGTTATCCGGTGGAGTCGCCGTGATCAAAGTCGGTGCCGCCACCGAAACCGAGCTGAAAGATCGCAAACTGCGGATTGAAGATGCGCTCAATGCCACCAAAGCCGCTGTTGACGAAGGAATTGTTCCCGGTGGTGGTGTCACCCTGATTCACTTAGCTCCTAAACTGGCAGAACTCAAGAGTGGGTTAACGACCGACGAGCAAATTGGTACAGATATTGTGCTGCGATCGCTGGAAGCGCCGTTAAAGCAAATCGCGGATAACGCTGGCGTAGAAGGTGCGGTGGTCGTTGAGAAAGTCCGGCACATGGACTTCAATATGGGCTACAACGCTTTGACTAACCAATTTGAGGATTTAATCGTCGCTGGCATTATTGACCCAGCCAAAGTCGTGCGTTCTGCCCTTCAGGATGCCGCCTCGATCGCAGGCATGGTACTGACCACAGAAGCCCTGGTGGTTGAGAAGCCTGAGAAGAAAGCCGCTGCTGGTGCTCCCGATGGTGGCATGGGTGGCATGGGCGGTATGGGCGGTATGGGCGGTATGGGTGGCATGGGCGGCATGGGCATGATGTAGTCCCTAACCCCGTAGCGGCTTAACAAGGCTGAGATAACGTCAGTCTTAGAGTAGGTTGTGATTCTAGCAGCCTACTCTTTTTCATAACTGTAATTCGACTGTCAAGCTCGTATAGCAGATTTCTGGCTGCCCGTGATATAAATCACCCCAAATGGCTACTGTTATCACATGACTCCTCCAACCAACAGACGATAACTGAAGTAGATTCCTCATTCTCCTGAAAACGTCATGTCTGGTTCACTTTGCAGCAAAGGCTCGATGATTATCCACGCGATCGCGATTACTACCGCCCTATCGATCGTGTCTGGCTATTTATCTCCTCAAACGGATTCTATTCATCGGTTTCCCACACCCCTAAATCTGAACGCCAACACATCGGCTCAACGCTAACTGATAGTCTGGTCCTGATCCCCGTCCACCGATCAAGAAAAGCTCCTAGACTGGAGACAACGAGATCAGCCCAGGACGTATGGTGCGACTAAACCGTTGGCAGTGGATAATATTAGCCGTTCCGATCGCCGCAACTGTTAGCTTCCTCATGATTGCGGCAGGCATGAAAATTCATGAGCTAGGAATTAACTGGATTTGGGGCATTATCGTCCTGGTCTTTGTCGGTTGGCGCTGGTTACTGGTCAAATGGACTCAACCAGCCTTTGCAGCAATTGAGGCAGTCGTAGCAGAAGTCGAAGCCGAACTTGAAGCCACACCCGACGAACAGGCTCCTAACCTAAGCAGCAATGTCGATCGTCAAGCAGAAGCCGCACTGCAACGGGTTTTAGCGGCATCCCGTACCGATCCAGTCCTCTGGGAAGACTGGGCAACCTTCTGGCAACGCTGTCAGCAAATGGTTACAGCGATCGCGCACACCTATTATCCAGACGATAAACGCCCGCTACTGAAAATTTATATCCCCCAAGCCTACACGCTTCTGCGGGGCACCGTGGATGACATGGATCAATGGATGGAAAAACTCTCCCCTGTCCTGAACCAAGTGACGATCGGGCAAGCCTACGAAGCGTATGAGATTTATAAACGGCTAGAACCCTCCGCCCGGAAGCTAATGCGCGTCTGGAACTGGGCACAGTGGGTATTAAATCCAGCCGCCGCCGTTGCCCGACAAGCAACTCAGAATTACAGTAATCAAGCCAATCAACAACTGCTAGGCAACTTAGGACAACTATTACGAGAAGCGGCTTTAACCAACTTAGGCAGACAGGCGATCGCCCTTTACAGTGGTAAAACGCCGAAGCTCCCCGAAGTCTCCGCCCCACCACCGACAACGCTGACCGCCAAAACTCAAACGTTGCGCGAGATTCTTACCCAAGCCGAACCGCCTGAACAGGTGGAGCAAAAGCCCGTGAATATTCTGCTCGTTGGCAGAACTGGGGCGGGCAAAAGTAGTTTGATTAATACGCTATTTATCGATCGTCGGGCTAAAGTCGATGTGTTACCCAGCACCGACCAACTGCAAGACTATCACTGGCAAGCCTCGACCGGAGAAACCCTCACCCTCTGGGATAGTCCCGGCTATGAACAAACCGATCGTCCTGATTTACGGGAACAGGTCTTAGACCTGCTGCCACAAGCCGACTTACTGTTGCTCGTCACCCCTGCGCTTGATCCAGCTCTACAAATGGATCTTGACTTCATTAAAGATGCCAAAGCCACCAGCCCAGACTTACCAGTGATTACTGCCGTGACTCAAGTCGATCGCCTGCGTCCGCTCCGCGAGTGGTCGCCGCCTTACGATTGGAAAGTCGGCACTCGCCCGAAAGAAATTGCCATTCGGGAAGCGATCAATTACCGAACTGAACTATTTGGTGAGTTTTGCCAGTTGGTATTCCCGATCGTCACTGGCGATCGGGATGCTCAGCGCACAGCTTGGGGAATGGAAGCCTTATCATTAGGACTACTAGAAGCGATCGCTCCGGCTAAACAACTGCGCTTTGCTCGCTTTCTCCGCAATCTCGAAACCCGCACCGTTGCCGCCGTTAAGATCATCGATCACTACACGTTCCAGATGGCAACCACTCAAGGACTCACCGCTTTACTGAAAAGTCCTGTCCTACAATTCATCTCCACCCTTACCACTGGCTCCCCCAATCTGGCTTACTTACTAGCCGAAAAAATTCCTGTAGAACAATTACCGATCGTCATTGGCAAACTTCAGATGGCGTATGATTTGTTCTCTCTGTTTAGCACTGGACAGCCAAACATCCAAAACTTTGATTTACTAGCCCTCTGGTCAGTTTTAATAGACAATACAGGCTCACCCGAGCGCAATGCCTGGGCTTTTGGTCATGCCATTACTGAATATTGGACTCAATCCCTAACAACGAACCAACTTCAAGACCGCTTTAACCACTATCTCAGTCTTTGAAGTAGGCAAATCATTGGGTCACTTCAGCCGCTATTCCATCTCTCATCATGCCCCTCAAACCTTCCCAGATTCTCAATCTGCTCAAAGCCAAACGTGATGACTTTACTAGATTCGACAAAACCGCTCTACAAGCCCTGGAAAAATATCGCTTTGCCCTCACAGAAGCCTCTCAGGAATCAGCCGAAGTATTACTGGAACAACTTAGTAGTTACTCGGTTAACGATCGTGGCGCAGAACCACTAGAAGCCACTGATCCCTGCCCCAATTGGATCATTCCCGCTAAATTCAATTGGCAAAGTCGTGAAGAAAGCTATGCCTGGGCTCGCGATCGCATTACTGGCGTTGCAACCTTTGCCGTTGACGGCTCCCAAATTTATCCCAGTAAGGATCTCTCCATTCCCGTCGCTCTCGTCCAAATTGGCTGGTACGAAAACTTCCATTCACCCGATGGTCGCTACGAAAAAGACATTGCCACTGATGTCATGACTCCCACCGACCTGAAAGTTAGCAGCAGTAGTGAACCCGTCGATCGTCGCGTCAATATGCGCCGCTTTGAAATGGAAGTTGAACGCTTAATCCAATATATGGAAGACCGTTCAAACTGTGGCAACTGTCTGGCGTTTTTCGATGGTTCCTTAGTTGCGACTTTTGCGGAAGCCTTCGATGACGATACGCGTCGCTTTTACGTTACCTGCCTGACTCGCCTGTTACAGGCAAGTGAACAACATCGCGTCCCCCTGATCGGCTACATCGATACATCCTATGCCCGTGATCTGACATTAATGTTGCAACGCTTGTATCGTCTTCCTGAAGTCGCTTCCATCCATGATCCTCCGCTCCTGAGCAAACACATGCAGTGGGGAGATCGCACCCCTCTATTCGCCTGCCGCCGCCCTGGCATTCTCAAACAATATCCCACCGCGATCGCGAACCGTATTGCCTTCACTTACCTGAAAGCCCACGACGGCTACCCCATTCGGCTTGAATTACCCATCTGGATCCACGAAGCCGGACTCCATGAACAAATCCTAGACTGGGTACGCTGCGAGATTATTATCGGTGGTGGTTATCCCTATGTGATTGAAACCGCCGATCAAACAGCCGTCCTGAAAAACGACGATCGGCATGTTTTCTATCGACTATTGCAAGATTGGGCAGATTCAGAAGAATTGAATCTCCGCCTATCTCGCAAAATGGTGAGTAAAGCCCGTCGCCGTTAATTCTCATAAAAACAAAATCCCTCTCCAATTTCTGGAGAGGGATTCCTGAATAATTACCCTGGCATCGAGCTATTTTTGCGGGACGCTACCGTCCGACTATCTT
>NZ_JBLZFZ010000072.1:0-35833 GCF_050753385.1 Pantanalinema rosaneae CENA516 | reverse complement strand
AGATGTGTATAAGAGACAGGGTAGGGAGTGGGGAGGTAGGGAGTGGGGAGTGGGGAGATAGGGGAGATAAGAGGTTCATAGCTAACTCGCCTCCCTCACCCTCCTCACCTTCCTCACCCCGACTCACCTTCGCCGAAGCCAACCGCCTGATCCTGGTTGCCAGCACTTTAAATATGGTCTTGCCGTCCAAAATGGGGGATATTGCCAAAGCTTACTTCATGCGGGAGCGGGGGCACTTAAGCGGTTCACTGTCTCTGTCGCTGGTGATTTTTGAGAAAGCCTGCGATATGTTGTCGCTGCTGCTGTGGTGTGCCTTTGGACTGTTGCTATATCCCCAAAAGGATTGGCTGTTCTGGATCATGACCCTCAGTGTTGTTGGGGGATTGGTGATGGGGGGATTATTGTTGGGTTCCCGGCAATTTGCTCAATTGTTTTTCTTTGCCGGACAGGCGATCGCGCCGAAAAAGCTGAAAGCCAAACTAGCGACGATGCAGACGGCATGGCGAGAGATGCATGATTATTTCTGGGGCGATCGCCGACATTTTCTGTTAATTGCGGGAACGTCAATCTTTATCTGGTTCCTGCATCTGCTACAGATCTGGTTTTTTATTCTGGCGCTGAATGCCTGGGCACCGTTTCTTGCCAACCTGGCTTTGTCCCCGTTGGCGATTCTGGCGGGTCTATTGCCCCTCACCTTTGCCGGAGTGGGAACAAGAGATGCAGCATTAATTCTGTTTTATCAGCCCTACTTTAATGCGGCGACGGCGGCGGCGTTGGGTGTGTTATGTACGTCTCGATATTTGATCCCAGCGATCGCGGGATTACCGTTTTTTAATCAATATCTCTCAACCGTGAAACGCTTACGAAATGGCGATCGGCTTGCGAAAGTGTCCCGATCGCCCTTAGAATGACCCCGCAATCGAGCATGATGAATCATCTATAGGCTGATTCTGGTTCCTTCAGGCTTGACACCAGCGATCGCAGACTTCACGGCGTAGGACGCAGGACATTAGGAGATAGCACATGCTAGTGGCTCAATTACAAACCATGCTGAGCAGCCCAGTGGGTAAAGTTCCGCGTTCCCGAACGATCTTCTGGTTTTGCCTCAGCCTCACCTTTGCTGCCGTGTATGGTCTGGCAATTATGCACAAGGGCTTTGCAGATGAGTATGTGGTGCAGGATGATGCCCGCCAGCATGTGTTTTGGATGGCGCGATTTATCGATCGCGAACTATTTTCTGGAGATTGGATCGCCGATTATTTCCAGTCGGTCGCGCCCTGGGGCTATACAACCCTGTACCGGATTGCCGCCATGCTGGGCATTGATCCGATCGCCTTTAGCAAAATTGTGCCACTGCCCATTCTGGTCGTGACCACGGCCTACTGTTTCGGAGTCTGTTTGCAACTTCTCCCCATCCCGATCGCGGGGTTTATCACGACTCTGTTGCTTAACCAAAGTTTGCTGGTGGCGGATGATGTCAATTCCGGGACTCCCAGAGCCTTTATCTATCCGTTATTTCTGGGGTTTCTGTATTACTTGCTGAAAGCGGCTCCCTTCCCAAGTCTGCTCATGATTGGGCTGTTGGGATTATTCTATCCCCAGATGATGCTGGTAGCGTGCGGCATGATGATTGTGCGGTTGATCCGGTGGCAGGACGGTCGCTTGCAGATCTCTCGCGATCGACAGGATTACCTGTTTTCGGGATCGGCGTTGCTGGTGGGGGCAGGAGTGATGCTGCTGTATGTGCTGGAGGGTCCCTCAGAATTTGGGCCAGCGATTAAAGCGGCAGAGGCGATCAAAATGCCGGAGTTTTGGGGGACGGGTCGAGCCAGTTTTTTCTCTAACGATCCATTGGATTTCTGGATCGTGTTACCCCGGAGTGGGATTCTGCCCCGCACTGGCAAAATTCTCAAGCCCCACCTGATGCTGTTGGGATTGCTGCTGCCGGTTCTGATCCGCTTTCCTAATCCATTTCCGTTAGTGCGAGAACTCACCCGTCAGGCATGGGTATTGATTCACCTACTGATCTCCTCGATCGTCCTATTTTTCCTGGCTCACATGGTGCTGTTTACCCTGCATCATCCCAGCCGCTATGTACAGCATAGTTATCGTACTGGCATGGCGTTGGCAGGGGGGATTGCGTTAACCATTTTGTTAGATGCCCTATGTCGCTGGGCGATCGCCAAAACCATTCCCTATCGCCGAGTTGTGGCATTAACGGTGGCAGGTGTAATCGGCACGTTTATCCTGCTGTTTCCGGTTTCCGATCCCCTGGGTAGAGCCATTCCCAGCTTGAAATGGTTATTTGCCGGGAATCTAATTCCTGGTTTTGTCACAGGTGGCAAGGAAGAGATCTACGAGTTTTTTGCCGATCAACCGAAGGATATTGTGATTGCTTCAGTGGCTCAGGAAGCTAATAACCTACCCACCTTTTCCCGCCGATCGGTGCTGGTCGCGAGGGAATATGCCATTCCTTACCATGTCGGCTACTATCAGGAGTTTAAACAGCGGGTAGAAAATCTCGTCCAGGCTCAATATAGTCCGAATCCGCGTGAGGTTCGGCGATTTATTGAGAAGTATGATGTGGATTTCTGGCTGTTAGATAATCGCGCCTTCGAGGTGGATTATGTCAGTCCCAAGTTTTGGATTTGGCAGTATCAACCGACGGCACAGGCAGCGCGGGATAGCTTGCAACAGGGAACAGTGCCCTTTGTTGCCCAAATGATGGAATCCTGTCAGGCATTGCGAAAGGATGGGCTGACGGTGCTGAATGCCGCCTGTTTAGTGGAGAATGCCAGGAGCCGGGAAGGGTTAGGGCAGTGAGGTTCTGCATTTTGCCCCCCTAGCCCCCCAATACTGGGGGGAACTCAGGCTTCAAAGTCCCCCACTATTGGGGGATTTAGGGGGCGCAGAGAACTCAAACGAAGTCCGACCCGACTTGTGTATACACAGCAGGGAAGTAAGGAGAGGGATACTGTTGCAAATACAAACCAGGGGGAGAGCTTGAACGGATGGGGATTTAAGCAGTGGCGATCGCTGCTATTGGTGGTACTAGCGATCGGGATTGGCTTCCGGTTTTTCCACCTTGATCACAAAGTCTATTGGTATGACGAAACCCAAACGTCTCTGCGAATTTCGGGTCACATTAAAACTGAGTTAGTGGAGGAAGGGTTTAATGGGCAGGTGATCTCCGTCGGGGAATTGTTGCAGCAATACCAGTACCCAAATCCTGACAAAACCCTGGCTGATGTAATGCGGGCATTAAGCGGCAATCCGGAGCATTCGCCTCTGTACTTTCTGCTGGCACGATTCTGGTTGCAGTTATGGGGCAATTCCATCACCACGATTCGTAGCCTATCCGCGATCGTCAGTCTGCTGAGTTTCCCTGGTTTGTATTGGCTCTGTCTAGAACTGTTTGCCTCGAAATGGGTGGCAGGCGTAGCGGTGGCATTGCTGGCAATCTCGCCATTCCATGTCCTGTATGCCCAGGAAGCGCGGGAATATAGTCTGTGGACAGTGACAATTTTGTTTGCCTGTGCCACTTTGTTACGGGCGATGCGATTACAAACCATCCGATCGTGGGGGAGTTATGCGATCGCCGTAGCGTTGGGATTATATACCCATCCATTTTCCGTGTTTGTTATGGCATCTCATGGGTTATATGTAGGATTGCTCACTGACTGGGCAAAGGTGACAGGCACCTGGCACGATCGCCGCCGCTCCCTGCAACCCTTGATCCGCTATCTATTATCAACTCTGGTAGGAGTGGTACTGTTTGTGCCTTGGCTCTGGGTGATTTTGCAAAACTTTTCCCAGTTTGCGGATAACACGCGATCGGTGAATAACCCGATGCCCGATCTGGTACAACGCTGGTTTTTGAATCTCAGCCGCATCTTTTTTGATGTGAATCAGGGCCCCAGTTGGATTAATCCCATAATTTATTTACTAGCGGGATTAGCGATTTATGCGATCGTCTATCTGTGTCGCCATACCCCTCGCCGTACCTGGCTGTTTGTCCTGACCCTGATGGGTGTATTGGGATTGGCATTGCTGATACCAGATGTCGTGTTGGGAGGACGACGATCGAATAATGCTCGTTATATTATTCCCTGTATTTTAGGCATCCAAATTGCCGTCGCCTATTTATTCACCAGTAAGCTCATTCCCTGGGTCAATTCTCGTCATCACCGTTATTGGCGTTATACGGCGATCGCGCTAGTCACCAGTGGCATTCTCTCCTGTGCCGTCAGTTCCCTGATGCCAGTTTGGTGGCATAAAAGCTATGCCAAAAGTCGCTACAATCCAGCCGTGGCAGAGGTAGTGAATGCTCGGTTACAACAGGGCGATCGTCCCTTAGTTGTCGCGATCGCCAGTGAGGAAACCCTACCCGGTCAAATTCTCTCCTTTACCCATTTGCTTGATCCGCAAGTACAATTGCAACTCGTTCAAGCTCCCCAAATTCCGACTATTTCGAGCCGCTTTGAGCCAATCTTTCTCTACCGCCCTACCGAAGCGTTGCGGCAGGGGTTAGCCCCTAATTTTAACTTGACTCCAGTCTATAAAACCTGGTTGTGGTCAGCGATCAGGCGACCAGTTTCCTAGAACGTAAATGAGGTTCTGATGACTCCCACGATCGCATCGGGGTTGCGATGGTCATGGTTGGGGGCAGTTAGCCAAAATACCCCTGGAGTGACAGCAATATGGTCATTGATCCGAATCGTGTAAAACGCCTCAATATGAAATCCCGTATCTCGATCCTCCCGCCGACCCTCGGGCAGTCCGATCGCCGCCGCGACTCGGGAATTACTGGTATCAATCACCTTCGGTTGTATCCCAAACACAATTCCACCTAAATTCCCAGTTTTCCCTAAATCAGGAAAGGCTAATGTCACGGCAAAATTCAATACCTTAACATCACCTCTATTGCCCGTTTTGACCCCTTGGGTATCCATCCCTAAGACGCGAGCATCCGACAATCCGACCCAGCCACCTAATTGAAACCGATCACTGAACTTGTAATTCATGACAAAGCCATAGTGATCCGCCGCAACTCGATCGTCCTCGGGCGAACTAAATCCCCCGGTACTGACCTTAGCGGCATTGCTACCCGCTAGCGTATCCACACCAAACGCGGGTGAATAGGTATTGAGATAGAAGATGCCTGCCGTTAGTGCCCCGGCATAGGCAGTTAATTGTCCAAAAGCGGTATAGCCACCATTAAAAATTCCCGAGGTGGGTAAGGGCAGATTCGGGCCGCCGACTCCATTAATATCCTGTCCAACATACCCCCCTGCGATCGTCAGCCAATCTACCAGCTTGTAATTAAACCCAACTCCAGCCCGATTCCCGATCGGGTAATAGGCGGGATTAGAATTGGCAAAATTAGAGATTGAGCCGGTGGCAAAGTCAGCGAAGGGCGAGATCGGATCTGCGCCTAAATAGGATGGATCGGTCACTCCGGCTGCCAGATAAACATTCAGCCGTTCCCCGATCGGGAAGTTATAGCTCAGGTCATGTAATCGCACACCACTATCATTCTCACTTTCGGCGGCGGGGGAGGCTAGGATCCGAGTTTCATCGGAAAACGCGTTGGGGTAGGTAGAGGCAAACCGTTGCGGCGCACCATAGCCACCGCCAGCATTATTAATATTGGGATCACCGGCATTTAATAAACGCATGTTGGCAGCTTGCAGACGGATGCGTAAATCATCACTACCCGTAAAACTGGTGTTAAATTGTAACCGCACCCGGTAATTCACAATTGTTTCATTCTGATCACTGGCATCCCGACCAAAGGCATCCCCCAGATACGTGAGGACTTCACCCCCTAATTTAGTCGTGGTCGAAAACTGTTGCTTTTCCAGGGTAGCAATGCGCCCCTCTAACGCATCTACTCGCCCCCGCAGAGCCGCCAGTTCCGCCGTAAATTCCTCTTGTAAGCGTTGCAATACGAATAAATCTTCTTTTCGCACCAGATCGGTCGTTGCCGCCGCAATTAGCTCCTGAATCTTATCCATACAGGCATTTAGCCCCGCCGCAAACTCATAGCGCGTCATGGCTCGGTTGCCCCGATAGGTACGATCGGGATAGCCCACAATACAGCCGTAGCGCTCCACTAACGATTGCAAGGCTTGGAATGCCCAATCCGTCGGGCGTACATCCGTCAATTGCGAGACGGAAGTGACCTGGGTCATCGCATTATCCCCGATCGGTGAGGTTAATTCTAGTGATTCTAGCGATCGTGACTCCCAATCTGTCTGAGGCTCTAATCCAGGTTCACCTGCCAAGGTTGGCTGAGTCAGCAGTACATTCCCCCCAGCGATCGCCAGTCCAATTCCCCAAGCCGCTAGAAACGGTTTAGCCATGTTGTTTCCTCACACTCTAACTCGCACCAGAATTTTCACCCTGACAGAGATTTTAGGTCATATTCTAGATTTGGTGAGTTATCTTCACAAGAGAATTCAGAATTTATCCCAATTTCAACCATTTTTAGAGTCATCAATCCTACGGCACTATCGCCAATGGTAGGGACATTAATACATAACATCCCTACACCAAAAATCAATCTATTTAGTGAGCTAATTTGCTTCGCCCTAGCTGACTATTTGGGTAACACCTGTTTGAATGCGGCGATCAAGCGATCGACACTTTCCTTGCGACTGTTATAGCCCATGAGTCCGATGCGCCAAACTTTACCTGCCAGTTCACCTAATCCCCCACCAATCTCAATATTGTGGTCATTCAGTAATTGCCGAGCGATCGCCTTGCCATCGACCCCGTCTGGAATCCGAACGGTCGTTAAGGTCGGCAAGCGAAACTCTCGCTCAACATGTAGCGTTAGCCCCAGATTTTGCAGATTTTCCCACAGGTACTCCGCATGGGTTTGATGCCGTTGCCAACAGGTTGCCAATCCTTCCTCGGCAATTAATCGCAGGGCTTCTCGCAAGCCATAGTACAAATTGATCGGAGCCGTATGGTGATAGACGCGATCGCTGCCCCAATATTTGCCTAACAGCGTCATATCCAGATACCAGTTGGGGACTTTCCCCGATCGACGTTGCAACTTCTCCATTGCCCGAGCGCCCATCGTAAACGGCGATGCCCCCGGTGAACAACCTAAGCCCTTTTGACTACAGCTATAGGCGAGATCAACGCCCCAGGCATCCAAGAAAATGGGGACTCCGCCCAAACTCGTGACCGTATCCACCAATAGCAAACAGCCAAATTGGCGGCACAGTTCCCCCACCCCCTCTAACGGTTGCCGCGCCCCCGTCGAAGTTTCGGCATGAACCAGTGCCAAAATCGCTGGACGATGGGTTTCCAGCGCATTCCGCAATTCATCGAGCGAGAAAATCTGTCCCCAGGGTTTGGTGATAGTACGAACCTCAGCACCATAGCGCCCTGCCATATCCACTAACCGATGACCGAAATAGCCGCTAACTCCGACCAGCACGACATCTCCCGGTAACACTGAATTGGCGATCGTCGCTTCCATTGCGGCTGTTCCGGTGCCGCTAACCGCGATCGTTAACGGGTTTTCCGTTTGCCAGACATAGCGGAGGAGCGCTTGAATTTCATCCATGAGTGCCAGAAAGGTTGGATCAAGGTGTCCAACCGGCGTTACACTCATCGCTTGCAGCACATCAGGATGAGCATTGGAGGGACCCGGACCCAACAACAGCCGATTGGGCATGGCTAATGGGTTCAGTTGCAGCCGTTGCTGGTCGTTAATTGGCAGTGTTGAAGTCATGCGGTTCCTAGACTGTTCGCGATCGTGGACAGAATCACTGGTTAGATTCAGTTTCTCACAATTTACTACTTCTGATGAGGATGCAGCGTTGTGATGCCGTTGGGCTACGGTGTGACACCGGGAGAGGGCAATAATCCATTCTGAATCAAGTAATCGAGATAAACTGCCGATAACTGTGCCACAGAGGGACAGGAGATAGCGGTTGCGGCTAAACCCTGCAAAACATTGTGACAGTCGAATTCCGGGCTGCTCGTCAGGATGGACTCCGATCGCGGCATCGCTTCCTGATCAATCTCTTCCCTATACAACGGTAAAAACGCATTTAGCGGATTATTCCGGTGTTCTCGTTCCTGAGCAATGAGCAAGTCTCGCCACTGCTGATACGGTAGTTTTTGCAGAGAATAACCATACGTCGCTATATGGGCAAACCATTCCACCATCGGCATCGGTTGGGGATTGACTAAATGGAAGGCTCGACCCATCGCCTCAGACTGTTGAGACAGATAAACGATCGCTTGGCTCACATAATCCACCGGTGCGAAGGCTTGAGATTCCGCCAAATCGGGAAATGCCCCTAACTGGATACAGCCGCGCATAAAACTGGATTCAAAATCCTTCAAGTTGCCGATTCCGGTTTGGCTAGACCCGGCGATCGTTCCGGCTCGAAATACGGTGACGGGTAAACCGCGAGATTGAGCAATCCAAACTAACTTTTCTGCCACCCATTTACTTTGGGAATACCCCAGATCTAATGCCACTTCATGCCCCTCGATCGCCGTGTCTTCCCGAATAGGGGATGCCGCAGTGCCGCCAAAGATGGAAATGGTAGAAATATAATGCACTGGCTTCAGTCGTCCCTGGCAAGCCAATCGCAGAATTTCCTGAGTACCCAGAACATTGGTCGCTTTTAGTTGGCTATAGGGCTTAAAGAAATTGACATCTGCCCCATTGTGGTAGATCGTATCAATGCGATTAGTTAACTGAGTCCAGACCTCTGCTGCCAGACCCAGGCCAGGCTGTGCCAGATCGCCTAACACTGGTACAACTCTAGCCGGATCGAGATCAACGCTTGCCAAACCATAGTTTTCCAGGGTAATGCGAATGCGATTCAACCCGTCGCGATCGTCCGCCGCTCGCACCAAACAATAGATGGTTGCCTGGGTTTGGTGTAATAACTCCTGGAGTAAAAACGCGCCCAGGAAGCCAGTTGCTCCCGTTAGGAGAATCGAGGTCGGTGGCTGGCTTTGCCCAGGTTGCTTTGGATTGGAGTTAGCCGGATGAATCTCGGGTGCGAGTACCGCTTCAGCTTGCAGATCTAGTTCAGTTGTTCTTGATTGGGGATATGGGCAGGTTGTTTCGGCAATGATCACCTGGGCTAAACCTGCGATCGTCGGTTGTTCAAACACACACCTGACTGGTAACTTGACCTGCATCGCTTCTCGCAACGCCGCTACTAATCTCGCTGCCAACAATGAATTGCCACCCAATTCAAAGAAATTGTCATGAATTCCAACAATGTCCATCTCTAGCAACGATCGCCATACAGCCGCAATTTGCTGTTCTAACGCCGTTTGCGGCAATACGATCGCGACTTCTGTCACTAACCGACTCAGTCGTACCCTCGGTAAGGCTCGGCGATCGACTTTGCCATTGGCATTAAGTGGTAACTGTCTCAGTAAGACCATGCGATCGGGAATCATATATTCCGGTAATTTCTGCCGCAAAAAGTCCCGTAAATTGCGTGTAACTGTCCGTTGAAGGGCTTTGATAAATCCCTGGGATTCCAGAAGATAGTCCACACTATGTTGTAATAAAGGGGACTGTGTGGCAGTCAAGTTAAATTTAATGCCCGCTTGATTGCCCTGCCGCCAGACGATCGTACCGGCTAGTTCCTGTTCCTCTGCCACCCCTGGTAATTGCAACCCGATCTGAATTGGTTGATCTGGTTGCACGATCGTTGGCACACCGACTAAACAGGCTCCCTCGATCGAGAGATCGGCGATCATGACCGCAATCAGTTGCCGTTGACAGGTTTGTAACCAGGCTTGACATTGCACCGGAATTCGACTTGGCAATAGGTTGGTCACTAAATATGCCACTAGCGATTTCTGGTTAGACTTTTCTGCTTGCACGACCACGATCGCCTCTTGCACATCGGGATGTTGAATCAGTGCGGCTTCAATTTCACCCAACTCAATCCGAAACCCCCGAATTTTTACCTGATCATCCATTCGGCCCAAATATTCGATCGCGCCATCGGGTCGATACCGCGCTAAATCCCCGGTTTTATACAGTCGTTCGGATCGATGATCCTGATCTATCCCTGCTTGATAGAACGGATTCGCGATAAAGCGTTCTGCGGTCAATTCTGGACGATTCAGGTATCCTCTGGCTAACCCTACACCGCCAATATGCAATTCCCCCGGTACACCGATCGGAACAGGATTTAAGTGAGTATCTAACAGATAAATTTGCGTGTTGGCGATCGGGTGTCCAATCGGAACCGAGCGAAGTGTGCGATCAGTACGACACTGCCAAAAAGTCACATCGATCGCGGCCTCCGTGGGACCATAGAGGTTATGTAACTCAGCCTGATGTAATCGCTCTAAACACCGTTGTTGAAGGCTGAGAGGTAACGCTTCCCCACTGCAAATAATTCGGTTAATGCCGCTACAGGTTTCTACCCCAGGCTCTTCTAAAAACACTTGCAACATGGAAGGTACAAAGTGCAATGTGGTAATTTGTTGCTCCACAATCAGTTGCACCAGATAAGCCGGATCTTTATGACCATCGGGCTGAGCAACGACTAATCTAGCACCAGTCATTAACGGCCAGAAGAACTCCCAGACTGAAACATCAAAACTGAAGGGCGTTTTTTGCAAAACCCGATCGCGTTCTGTTAATTGGTAGGCATCCTGCATCCATAACAGGCGATTACAAATTCCCTGATGGGTATTCATCGCCCCCTTCGGTTTGCCGGTCGAACCAGAGGTATAAATCACATAGGCTAGATGGTCTGAAGTGACATCACTATAAACATTGTGATCGGGTTGTTGAGCCATCGTTTGCCAGTCGCGATCGAGACAGATTACTTGAGCTTGATGATGTGGTAATGGCGTGACTAAGTGCGACTGCGTTAGCAAGATAGAAACCTGGGAGTCCGATAGCATCAATGCCAATCGCTCACTGGGATAGTCAGGGTCAAGGGGGACATAGGCTCCACCAGCTTTGAGAATACCCAACAGACCGATCACCATTTCCAGCGATCGTTCCACACAAATTCCTACTAAGGCATCTGGTTTAACTCCCTGTTGTTGCAGGTAAAAAGCTAACTGATTGGCTCGTTGATTTAGCTCTCGATAGGTGAGTCGCTGTCCCGCGAAATCAACCGCGATCGCATCCGGGGTTCGCTCCACCTGTGCCTCAATCCACTGATGCAAACAGATTTCCAATGAATACTCTACCTGAGTTTGATTCCAGGCAGCTAATTGTTGTTGTTCGGCAAAGGTGAGCAGGGGAAGTTGGGAAACTCGTTGCTCAAGATGAGTTGCAATTCCCGCTAACAACGTCTGAAAGTGCCCTGCCAGACGGCGAATTGTATCTGGCTCAAATAAATCTGTGCTGTACTCAATTTCCACCTTCAGGTGATCACTTTCCTCTTCGATCGCCACCGTTAAATCAAATTTAGCCGTATGACTTTCGACACTACAAAAGCTTAACTCCAGATCATCTCCCAGGGCTGGAATGCTGGCATTCTGAAACACAAACATCACCTGGAATAACGGATTCTGACTTAAGCTGCGATCGATCTGTAAAGCTTCGACTAACTGTTCAAAGGGTAGATCCTGATTTTCATAGGCATCAAGCGTGACTTGTCGGACTTGTTTCAATAATTCCCGCACAGTCGGATGGCTAGAGAAATTAGTGCGAAGCACCAGTGTATTCACAAAGAAACCAATTAAGCCTTCAATTTCAACACGATCGCGGTTAGCGATCGGAGTGCCAACTAAAATATCTATTTGCCCCGTATAGCGGTATAACAAGATGTTGAATGCCGCTAACAGTAACATAAATAGCGTTACACCTTCTTGTTGCGCCACCCCTCTCAATATCGCCAAAATTGAGCCATCCACTGTGAATGAGTCAGTCGCTCCTTGAAAGGTTTGGACGGCGGGACGGGGGCGATCGGTGGGCAACTGCAATACTGGCAAATCACCGCTCAGTTGTTGTGTCCAATAGTTGAGCAGCTTAGTCTTTACTTCTCCCTGTAGCCAATCCCGCTGCCATTGGGCGAAGTCGGCATACTGAATTGGTAATTCCGGTAAGGGATCGGGTTGATTTTGAGTAAAGGCAGTATACAGGGCAGACAATTCTCGAAACAGCACATTAAACGACCAGAGATCCGCCACAATATGATGCAACGTTAGTAGCAAAATGTGTTCCGTTTCAGTGCATTTTAACAGTGTAGTACGAATTAACGGTAACGCACTAAGATCAAAGGGCTGTTGAGCGTCTTTAATGACAAATTGTTCTACTGCTAATTGTCGATCGCACTCTGATAACTCACTCAGATCCACGATCGCTAACCTCTGGCAGCTATCCGGATGAATGACCTGTACCGCTTCATTATCTATGAGAGCAAACGTGGTGCGTAAACTCTCATGCCGTTGCCCAATCACCTGCAAACTTTGTTCCAGGGCAACAATATTCAATCTCCCCTGTAGCCGAACCACGACAGGCAGGTTATACAACGGGCTATCAGGAATCAACTGATCTAAGAACCATAATCGTTGTTGAGCAAAGGAAGTTGGAAAGATGAGCAATTCATCCTCTAACACGTCATCTGTAACAGTGTCATTTACGTTGAATATCATCTATCCTCCTATCCAGTTGCTAAATGAAAATTGAGTTGATTTACGCTTATTCAGTTGACTTGTCTTGATGAGCTATTCATGGGCAGGCTTTGTTAAAGCTGATCGCTTCATCCGGCGGGCATCTCGCGACAGGGTCGGAATGCTACTGTGAGACGAAGCTGTACTTTGTAGTCGCTCAACCACTACTGCCAATTCAGCGATCGTCGGCGCTTCAAATAGGTGACGAAATGACAGGTCTACTTGCAATAAATGTCGCGATCGAGAAATTACCTGAGTCGCTAATAAGGAATGTCCCCCCAATTCCAAAAAGTGATCGTGAATGCCAACTTGTTTGACCTCTAATACCTCTTGCCAAATCGCCGCTAGTGTAGTTTCAGTTGGAGTTCGAGGCGGAACAAACGGCTGACCTGAGTGGGGCAGAAGCGGCTCAGGTGCAGGCAAGGCATGGCGATCGAGTTTGCCATTCGCTGTCATTGGCAATTGCTCCAGGGTAACAAATGCACTTGGCACCATATACTCTGGCAGTTTGCGCTGTAAAAACGCTTGTAGATCAGAGGGCACAATCATTTTTTCTGCCACGGGCACGACATACGCCACCAGTTGCCGATCGCCCGATGCCGTTTCTCGATCCAGGACGACCACCGCCTGTACCGTCGGATACTGCCCTAGCACTGCTTCGATCTCTCCTAGCTCAATCCGAAAACCGCGAATTTTCACTTGATGATCGATCCGTCCCAAATACTCAATCGCGCCATCCGGTCGATACCGTCCTAAATCCCCAGTGCGATATAGGCGATCACTCCAGGCGGGTCGCGTTGTCATGCCCGGAAGCATCGGTAAGGGATTGGCAATAAAACGTTCTGCGGTTAACTCGGGACGGTTCAGATAGCCTCTGGCAACATTCACCCCACCGATATACAACTCTCCTGGAATACCGACAGGCACAGGTTGAAGCTGCTGGTCGAGCAGGTAAATTTGCGTATTAGCGATCGGTCGCCCGATCGGAACAGTTCGTAATCCTGGTTGGGGTTGGCATTGCCAAGAAGTGACATCGATCGCCGCTTCCGTCGGGCCGTACAGATTATGTAACTCCGCCGACAATCGGGTAAAGAATCGCTCTTGTAACTCGATCGGTAACGCTTCTCCACTACATATCACCTGCCGAAGGCTACAGCACTGCGCTAATTCCGGCTCTTCTAAAAACACCCTTAACATAGAGGGTACGAAGTGAAGGGTGGTAATCTGTTGTGCCGCAATCAACTTGACTAAATAGCTAGAATCTTTATGTCCATCGGGACGGGCGATCACTAACTGTGCCCCGGTCATTAACGGCCAGAAGAATTCCCAGACTGAGACATCAAAACTAAAGGGCGTTTTTTGCAGGACGCGATCGTCGCTCGTCAATCGATAGGCATCCTGCATCCACAACAATCGATTACAGATGCCATAGTGAGTGTTCATGGCTCCTTTGGGTTTGCCAGTAGAACCAGACGTATAAATCACATAGGCTAAGTGGGTTGAACACACTCCACTGGTCAGCTGGTGCTGCGGAAACTGCTCGATGATTTCCCAATCCCGATCCAGACAAATAGTTTGGGCGGGATGCGGCGGTAAGCGTTCAATTAAATGCGCTTGCGTTAACAGGATCGGCACTTGGGCATCTGCCAGCATGAAGGCTAACCGCTCCTGAGGATAGCCCGGATCAAACGGTACATAGGCTCCGCCAGCTTTAAGGATCGCAAGTAGCCCAATCACCATTTCCAGCGATCGTTCTACACAAATACCAACTAATACCTCTGGTTGAACGCCCTGTTGCATCAGGTAATGAGCGAGTTGATTAGCTCGCTGATTTAGCTCTCGATAGGTTAATGTTTGTGCTTCAAACCGTACTGCGATCGCATCAGGGGTTCGTTCGACCTGCGTTTCAATCCATTCATGCAGACACCGATCTAAATCATAGTCAACCTGGGTTTGCTGCCACTGTTGTAGTTGCAATTGTTCGCTCGGTGTGAGTAAGGGTAGTTCGGTAACTCTTTGTGCTGGATTCGCTACAATTCCCTCTAGTAACATCTGCAAGTGACCTGCCATCCGAACGATCGTATCCGCATTAAATAGCTCGGTACTGTAACTAATTTGCCCGGTTAAGCCTTCTGCACCTTCACTTAAGGTAATCAGCAAATCACAGGTGACAGTACCATTCTCGATCGGGCTAGGATATTGGATCTCCCAACCCGATCCCATCTCGGGCAAGGCTGGATCCAGCAACAACATCACTTGATACAACGGATTTTGTCCCAATTGTCGCGGCGATCGTAATGCTTCGACTAATTTTTGGAATGGCAGTTCGTGCGTGTACGCGGCTAACGCTACCTCTCGCACTCGTACCAGCAGTTCTCGAAAACTGGGATTATCGGATAAATCCGTCCGTAGCACCAGAAAATTCGCGAAGAAGCCTAATAATCCCTCTAGTTCCGGGCGATCGCGTCCGGCGGTGATGAAGCCCACTGGAATATCCGTCTGTCCGGTGTAACGGGCAAGTAGGGTTTGAAATGCCGCTTGTAAGGTGATAAATAATGTAACTCCTTCCTGGCGAGAAAGCTGCTTCAGGTGTTCCGTCAGGGATGGAGAAATCGTCAGATTATAGCTGGCTCCAGCAAAAGTGGGAGATGCCGGACGCGGGCGATCGCAGGGTAGTTGCAAGGTAGGCAAATCGACAAGCTGTTGTTGCCAATAGGCAAGACGTTGCTCTAACACCTCTGATTGTAAATATTGGCGCTGCCAGACTGCATAATCCGCATACTGCAAAGGTAACTCTGGTAGGGGATTCGCCTGTCCGGCACAAAAGGCGGTGTAGAGCAGATCTAACTCTCGCAGGAAAATATGCAGCGAAATGCCGTCATAGCCAATATGATGTAGAGTCAAAAACAATTGATAATCGGTAGCATCCAATTGCACTAAGGTTGCCCGAATCAATGGATCAATAGTGAGATCAAAGGGCTGTTGTACCTCTTGTGTAACCTGCCGTATCGCTTCAGTCGCTCGTTGTGATAACGGCAGTTCACGTAGATTGATAAACCGTAATTTGAAGACTGGCGCAGTTTGAATGATTTGCACAGGGGTATCATTGACGATCGCGTAATTGGTACGCCAAATCTCATGCCGTTGCATAATCGTTGTTAACGCTTGCTCCAGCACCGTGACATTCAGTACCCCAGACCACCGGAGGGTAAAAGTATGGTTGTAATAGGGAACCTGTGGTTGCAGTTGAGCGAGTACCCACATCATCTCTTGTGAAAATGATAGGGGCAAAGCTTGCTGGCGATCGACAGGCAACAACGGTAGGGTAAAAGTTTGATTGGTCTGTAGTTTTTTAGCTTCTAAATAGTTGGCTAGACGGGCGATCGTCGGGTACTCAAATAAACAACGCAGGGGAAGTTCTACTTGAAAAATACTGCGGAGCCGAGAAACAATTTGGACACCTAATAAGGAGTGCCCACCTAACTCAAAGAAGTTGTCATGGATACTAATCCGTTGCAAGCCTAAAATCTCCGACCATACACCGACCATCACTTCTTCAATTGGAGTCCGAGAAGTCACAAAGTTGGCATCTGTACCCAGGCGAGTTGGATCAGGAATTGGTAAGGCTTTGCGATCGATTTTGCCACTGGGCGTGAGGGGTAAAGTCGTTAATAGGACAAAAGTGGCAGGAACCATATAGTCCGGCAGTTTCGCTTGCAGGTATGCCCGCAGATTGGCAGTCAGAGTCCGTTGGAGCGTTTTGAGAAATCCCTGACTATCGAGAAGCTGGTTAACCCAGTGTTTCATCATCTCCTGTTGAGTAGCGGTTAACTCTAACGACATCCCTACTCGTTGTTCCTGTTGCCACGCCACATGTCCATTCAGCCAGGTAATTTCGCCAGCGATCGGTAGTATTAACCCTAGTCGAACGGCTTGCCCCCGTTGCCAGGACTCGGTTACTCCCGTTAGCCCTACTCCACCAACCGAGATATCTTCAGTTTGCAAATCAATTTGATTGCCATTTATCTCCACTATACAGGGAATCTGCATAGGCACTCGATCAGAAATCAGGTTTGACACCAGATATGCCACTAAGCGTTTATCCCCTGGAGTATCCTCCCGCAGAATCACAGCAACTTCCTGAATATCGGGATGTTGTCCTAATGCCGCTTCAATTTCCCCTAACTCAACTCGAAAACCGCGAATTTTCACCTGTTGATCAATGCGTCCTAAATACTCCAAACTGCCATCAGGTCTGTAACGTACCAGATCCCCGGTTTTATAGAGACGAGTTGCCTTACGCCAGGTGATAAACTTCTCTGCCGTTAGCTCGGGACGATGCAAATAACCTCTGGCTAACCCCATTCCCCCAATATGTAATTCACCCGGAACCCCGATCGGCACAGGTTGTAAATCCCGATCGAATACCTGTACTTCTGTGTTAGCAATTGGTTGACCAATCGGGATGCTGGTTTTAAGTTGAGTTAATTCTGGTTGCGATAGGGAAGCAGTTGTTGTGACGATTGTTGCTTCCGTTGGGCCATAGGTATTGACTAAGTGAGGAAATTCACCAACATAAGTTCTCCAGATCGTCAATTGAGTTGGCAGTGCCGCTTCTCCGCCAATAATCACCAACCGTAATGAAGAAGGGAGTGATAATTGTGATGCCACCAGTTGGATGGTTAACTGATGCCAGTAAGCAGTTGGTAGATCCAATACAGTCAGATTTAAGGCTTGGCAGTGTTGCAAGAATGTCGCGATCGACCCGAGCATTGCATCATTCCGAAGCACCAATGTCCCACCCGCACACAAACACGGATAAATTTCCTCGGCGGCTGTATCAAAACTAATTGAAGCAAATTGTAGTACGCGATCGCTGGCGGTTAACCTATACTCGGCGATCGCCGCTTGGGTAAAGTTTACCAACGATCGATGTTCAATCATCACCCCTTTCGGTTTGCCTGTCGATCCGGAGGTGTAAATCACATAGGCTAAATGATGCGGTTCTGTCTGACAGACGGGATGATCGTCTGGTTCCAGGGCAATCTGCTGCCAATCCCGATCCAGGCACAGGACAGGAACGCTGACTTCCGGTAGAACGGTTAACCATTGAGTCTGAGTCAGGACAACGGATAACCCTGCATCAGTCACCATATCAGTGATGCGTTCAGACGGATAATGAGGATCGATCGGCACATAGGCTCCCCCCGCCTTCAGAATGCCGAATACACCTACCAGCAGATCGATCGAACGCTCAACACACAACCCTACCAGCACATCGGGTTGGACTCCCTGTTTTTGCAGGTAATGAGCCAGTTGATTCGATCGTTGGTTCAACTCTCGATACGTCACCTGTCGGTGTTGATCTATCACTGCAATGGCATCGGGCGATCGCTGCACCTGACTTTCAAACAACTGATGAATACATGGCAGGGTAATCGGTTGACTACTTGTTTTACTCCACTGAGCCAGTAAATTTTGTTCCGTGGTTGTCAACATAGACAACTCAGACAATCGTTGCTCCGGATTCGCAACCATGCCCTCCAATACGGTCTGATAATGCTCTGCCATCCGAGCGATCGTCGCCGCCTCAAATAGTTCTGCATTGTACTCCCAGATGCCCACCATGCCCTGTTCTGTATATTCCAGGGAGAGCGTTAAATCAAATTGCGATAAGCCTGCGTCTGTGCTTTCCAGAGCGATCGTTAAATCTAATCTTGTGCCATTATCCAATTGGAGTGGCTGTAGGGTTAAATCCGCTAATTCCAGCCCTGGAGTCGGTGCATTTTGCAGCACAAACATCACCTGAAATAAGGGGGTATGACTGAGATTTCTGGCGGGATGGAGTGCTTCAACCAACAGTTCAAATGGCAGATCTTGATGGGCGTAAGCAGCTAGCGATCCTTCTCTCACCCGTTGTAAGAGTTCTATGATTGTAGGATTACCCGTTAGATCGGTTCGCAGAACCAGCGTATTAATAAAGAATCCAATTAAGGGTTCAACTCCCGCATAATGCCGATTCGCGATCGGAGAACCGACGACCAGATCTAACTGTCCAGTATAGCGATATAGTAATACTTGAAAAGCAGTAAACAGCGTCATAAATGGAGTTAATTCCATCACTTGACTCAACTGTTCTACAGCTTGACAAAGGGATTGTGGCAGCGCAAATGAAGCCACTCCGGCTCGGAAGATTTGGACTAACGGACGAGGGGAATCACTGGGTAGTTCTAATACTGCCGGAGCTTCTGCTAATTGTTGCCGCCAGTAGGCGAGTTGCTGCTCTAAAATCTCCCCTTGAAACCATTGTCGTTGCCAATGGGCGAAATCAGCATACTGTATTGCTAACGGTGGTAGAGGGGACGGCTGTCCCGCCAGGAATGCCCTGTAGAGTGCTGCCAGTTCCCGGATCAGAACACCGATCGACCAACCATCGGCAATAATATGGTGCATCGTGATCAGGAGAATATACTCGCTTGCCTCCAGCCGCCAAAGCTGACAGCGAATTAACGCTCCTTGAGTTAAATCAAAGGGTTGTTGAGCTGCGGCACAGACTAATTGTTGTCCTGTCGCTTCTCGTTCTCCGTTGGGTAGCGATCGCAGATCAACCACGGGTAATGAGAGAATTACCTCAGGGACAATGACCTGTATCGGTTGATCATTGACTACAGTAAAGGAGGTGCGTAATGCCTCATGCCGTTGAACGATCGCATTAAGACTATGTTCTAGAGCGAGTAGATTTAGTTCCCCCTGTAAGCGTAAGGCTTGAGGAATGTTGTAGAAAGCACTGTTGGGGACTAACTGATCCAGAAACCATAACCGTTGTTGAGCAAATGATAACGGTAGCGGCTGATCACGACTAATTGGTGGAATGGTGACAGTAGTGAATGGTTGAGTGGACGCTCCACCGATTAATTGAGCCAATTCAGCGATCGTCGGGGCATTGAACAAATAACGTAATGGGAGTTCTAGCTGCCAGCGATCGCGGATGCGCGAGATCACCTGCGTACCGAGTAACGAGTGACCGCCCAATTCAAAAAAATTGTCCATGATACTGAGCGTTTTCAGTCCCAGTACCTCTGTCCAAATCTCTGCCAATCCCTGTTCCATCGGGGTTCTAGGAGCAACCATGTCTACCGATGCTGGAGACTGCTCCCGATCGGGTATCGGCAACGCCTTGCGATCGAGTTTGCCATTGGCAGTGAGCGGTAAACTATCCAGCCACACGAAGGCGGAAGGCAGCATATAAGCAGGGAGAATTTGCTTGAGAAATTGCCGTAGATCTAAGGTGGTTAGAGAGCCGGGTTGATGTTGGACGACATAGCCGACTAACTGCTTGTCTCCCGTTGCTGATTCGCGATCGACGACTATAGCTTCTCGGACATCGGGATGCTGGATTAAAGCAGATTCAATTTCACCTAATTCAATCCGAAAGCCGCGAATTTTGACCTGTTGATCGATCCGTCCTAAATACTCCAAATTACCATCTGGCAAGCAACGTACCAGATCACCGGTACGATACAATCGGCAACTGGTTTGCTCAGACATCGCATAGGAAATAAATTTCTCACTGGTTAAATCAGCCCGATTCAGATACCCACGGGCTAATCCGGCTCCCCCTAAATATAATTCTCCTACTGTACCGATCTCCACAGGTTGTCGATCGCCATCTAATACATACACATCAATATTCGATAGTGGCTTCCCAATCGGCACTTCTACTGAGGTTGACAGCGGCTCAAATTGCATTAAGTCATATACGGTTGCGACGATCGTGGATTCCGTTGGTCCATAGGTATTTAATAATCTAATCTGGTTGCCAACATGGTACTGCCATGCCGCGACCCTGGCTGGCAATGCCTTTTCACCCCCAATCATAATTAACCGTAAGGTCGGTGGTAAGGTCAGTACCTGAGTTTCTAAGGCGATCGTGACTTGATGCCAATAGGCAGTCGGTAAACTGAGGGTCGTCAGTTGCCACTCCTGACAGGTTTGTAAGAATGTGGCTACCGATGCCAACATCCAATCCGTTCGCAAAACCAGCGTTGCCCCAACACACAGGCAGGGATAAATCTCTTCGGCACTGGCATCAAAACTAATCGAGGCAAACTGCAATACCCGATCGCTGGCGGTCAATTTATATGCTGCGATCGCTGCCTCAGTATAGTTCACCAATGATTGATGCTCAATCATCACCCCTTTCGGTTTCCCTGTAGAGCCAGAGGTATAGATGATATATGCCAGATTGTTACCCGGAATTGGCAGCAAATTCTCAGAACTAAATGACGCGATCGTTTGCCAATCTGTATCTAAACAAATTACCGTTGTCGAGTGATCAGGTAATGCAGATAATGTATTCGATTGAGCTAATAATATAGAAATCTGGGAATCTGCCATCATCCAGGCAAGCCGCTCCTGCGGATAAGCCGGATCAAATGGAACATAAGCTCCTCCCGCCTTCAGGACACCTAGAATGCCCACCAGCATGTCCAGGGAACGCTCCACACAAATCCCCACCAGGCTCTCTGAACCAATGCCTAACGTTTGCAAATACCGCGCCAGTTGATTCGCCCGTTGATTTAACTCCCGGTACGTCAACGTGGTTCCTGCAAACATCGTGGCGATGGCTTCTGGCGATCGTTGGACTTGCGCCTCAAACAGGCTGTGGATCGATCGATTCCCAGACTCTTGATTCATATATTTTGGCGAATAAAAAACAATGAAGACTCCTGGCAACTGTAGTGTTCCCTGAAGCCCTGACGACAGATGCAAATCCCATTGAATTAAAAAAAATTCTAATAAGATTTAAACCCCATCTCTATTTCTCATGGTGAATGGGCATTCTAAGCAGTAATCCCGCCAGCATCTAGTTATGCGTCAATTTTTGTCACACCCTCGACGATCGCCGATTGACTCGGTAATGCCGTCTGCATCAATGTCTCTGGCTGCTCACGACCTCTGGAAGACATACGGCGATCATGCCGTGGTGCAAGGCGTTTCCTTTACTCTGAAATCTGGAGAGATTCTGGGGTTATTGGGACCGAATGGAGCCGGTAAAACCACCACGATCGGCATGTTGTATGGAGCCGTCGTGCCATCCCAAGGCTTTGTGCAACTCGATCGCTGGCAGATCCGCACCCAAAGTCGGCAAGCGCGGCGATACATGGGAATTGTCACCCAAGAGGATAATCTCGATCCAGAGCTAACGGTGTTTGAAAACCTACTGTTCTTTGCCAACTACTATCGGCTGACAGGTAAAACTGCCCGATTGCGAGTCGGAGAACTAATTGCACAAGTTGGGCTAGAAGCCCATAGCAAATATGTTCCAGATGAGTTATCCGGTGGCTTAAAACGACGGGTAGTATTGGCAAGGGCTTTACTCAATCATCCCCGCATCGTGTTTCTGGATGAACCGACCACGGGCTTAGATCCCGATGCCCGCCAGGATTTCTGGAAATTAGTCAGTCAACTCAAGCAAGATGGTTGTGGCGTATTGCTAACCACTCACTATATGGATGAAGTGCAACGCCTGTGCGATCGTCTGTTACTGCTCCAGCAAGGACAGGTGATCGATCAGGGCACTCCTGATGAATTAATCGAACGCATCGTTGGTCGAGAGGTGGTGGAAATTACCGGAGTGGTAGAATCCTGGCTTCAGCAATTAGCCTCAGTCGCTGGGGTCTGGTGTCGCCCATTTAGCAGTGGCTATCTACTAACCTTGCCTCTGATCGAACCAGAACCCCTCTGGCAACAACTGGTTGAGGTGCAACCCACTAGCCTGACCCGCCGCCGCGCCAATTTAGAAGATGTATTCCTCCGGTTAACCGGGAGGTCTTTGCAATGAAACTGCACTCAACTGTAACTTTGTGGGGCGTTTATGCCGTCTGGCGACGACACTTCAAAGTGTTTCAGAATACCTGGATAGTTAACTTCTTACCACCCATCCTCGAACCGATCGTGTATCTGATTGCCTTTGGTGTAGGACTGACCCCCCTAATTGGTGATGTCACCTATGCTGGACAATCCGTTAGTTACTTAAAATTTCTGGCTCCGGGCATGATCGCGGTTGGTGCCCTCTACCCATCGTTCTTTGAAGCCTCCTATGGCACCTTTATCCGGTTACGGTTTGAAAAAATCTGGCAGGCAATGCTGACGGCTCCCTTAAGCTTTACCGAAGTGTTCATTGGCGATTGGTTATGGGCAGCGACCCGAGGCACGTTAGTTGGATTGATGACGGGTGTTGTCGCAGTAATCTGGGGGTTATATTCCGGCTGGCACTTATTATTATCCCTACCCCTAATCTGTTTAGGAAGTCTCCTGTTCGCTGCGATCGGGTTATTGACCGCAGGGAGTGTGAAAACCCTGGATCAGGTCAACATTCCCATGTTTTTGTTGATTATCCCCATGATGACCTTTTGTGGCACGTATTTTCCCCGCGATGCCTTACCCGCTTCCATTAAGACGATCGCCGATATTCTCCCCCTATCCTCATTAACCGATTTACTCCGGTGGTCGATCGGCTTACAACCCCTGTGGTGGTTGCAACTGCTTTGGATGCTGTTCATGACTAGCGCGATCGCAGTCTTAGCCTGGAGACAAATCTATCCCCAACTTTTCCGTTAATCCGGATTCATCAGTGGGTTTAAGCAGTTGCAACGGCTGTTGTTGGGACGGAGCCTTGTCCAATCGGCTGAACTGGGATTTCGATGATGAACTCTGCTCCCTGCCCCGGTTGAGATACGCACTCTAACCGGCCTCCATGCTTTTCCACCACAATTTGATAGCTGATTGACAAGCCTAAGCCCGTCCCAGCCCCTACAGGTTTAGTGGTAAAGAAGGGATCAAACAATTTTTTCAGCGCTGGTTCAGGAATTCCTGCCCCATTATCCGCAATCCGAATTCTGACCCAGTGACGATCGATCGCTTCTGTGCGAATCTGAATTAAATTCGATCGTTGCATGGCTTCCTCTGGCGTGAGGATCTGACAGGCTCCTTGCCGCCGTCCACATTCTTCTAAAGCATCGATCGCGTTACTCAAAATATTCATGAACACCTGATTGAGTTGTCCCGCATAACATTCAACCAAGGGTAATTGGCTATAATCTTTGACGATTTCAACGGTGAAGCCACCTTTTTTCTGAAGCCGATGTTGCAGGATCAACAACGTACTTTCGATGCCCTCATGAATATCAACAGGTTTCATTTCTGCCTCATCCAATCGCGAGAAGTTCCGCAGCGATAAGACAATCTGACGAATGCGATCGGCGCCGACCTGCATCGAAGTCAACAGCTTAGGTAAGTCTTCGAGCAGGTAATCCAAATCCACATCCTCTGCCAACGCTTGCAGTTCAGGCGAGGGATTTGGCGATTGCTGTTGATAAAGTTGAATAATTTTCAGCAAATCTCTAGTGTAGTCACTAGCATGAATCAGATTGCCATGAATAAAGTTGACTGGATTGTTAATCTCATGGGCGACTCCAGCCACTAATTGCCCCAAACTCGACATTTTTTCCGTTTGAATCAATTGCGTTTGCGTTTGCTTTAATTCCTGTAATGTTGATTCCAACTGGTGATTTTTTACCTGTAGTTCTAAGGTGCGTTCTTCAACTTTATGTTCTAGAGTGCGGCTATAGTCCTCTAATTGACCATTTGCCTGTTTCAAATCTTCCGTAACCGCCTCTAAACTGCTATACAGTAGGGCATTTTCTAATGAGATCGCAGCCTGGGCAGACAATAATTGTAAAACCTCCTGGCGATCGGGCGTAAATGCCCCAACCGTCAGGTTATTTTCTAGATACAACAACCCAATCAATTTCCCTTTATTGATAATGGGTATACATAGAATTGATTTAGTTTGATGCTGAATGATGTATGGATCTTGCGTAAATCGTCCTTCTTGAGCCGCATCATTTAAAACCGTGGTTTCCTGGGTTCTAACCGCATAATTAATCACAGACAATGGCAATTGTTGACTAGAGTTGATCGGCACTGGTTGACCTAGACTAATTTCATCCTGGTCGATCGAGCCACTGGCTTCCAGAACTAATTGTCCCTCACGTTCCAGAATTAGATGGCTAGTCTGCGCTCCGGCATTTTCCATCACAATCTTGAGCAGTTTAGCAAGCAGCTTACTGAGAACAATTTCACCCGCGATCGCTTGAGAAGCTTTGACAATAGTGACTAAATCTAATGCGCCAATGCTGCCACTAATATAGGTCGAGGCAGTTTTTGTATTGTTTAATCCGATCGTGCCTGCTTCGGCAACGGGACGGGCAGATAGATAGGAATATCTGGCTTCCAGGTCGCGTACCTTTGCCAGCGCTCCCCAGCGTTGATAACAGCGATAAGCATCACTCAAATAAAGTTGAGCAATTTTGGACTTATGTCGAGAGGTATAAAACTCAGCCGCTAACTCATTGGCGATCGCTTCTTCCTGGATATATCGCTGTTCCTTAGCAGATTGAATCGCGCGATCGTAGAACTCCATTGCCGCTAAATCTTCCCCTAAGACTCTGGCTTTTTCCGCCGCCACTAAATCATATTTATGCTGATAGTTGGCAGGAGCATGGGTTGCCCAAACCTGGAGTTGGGATTGATTAACAGCCACTTTTTCGAGTGTCTGAACTTGTTGCTCGGGAGTTGCCGTTTCATAGGTCGCGAGCAGTGAAAGCGAATAATAGAAGTTGTACTCCACAAACTGCATAAATCCAACCATGTTGCCATGATAGGGTTCTGCCTGACGAGCATAGCTGGCGGCTTGGGTGTAATCCTTCAGAATATAAAAAAGAATAGTTTTAGCGAGATAGGTGAGAAATAGAAGCGTCCCCATTTTTGTTTCCATGAAGACGGGAACCATTGCCAGTTCATTAAAACTTTCTCCCACCAGGCAAGAGCGATCGTCTACTTCATCTAATAAATTGAGGACTAATTGGCGAATAATTTGAGCAAAATAGATTTGATATTCTTGCTTCAATCCTAATAACAGTTCAATATACTTTGCCTGTTTCTCCTTTGCTTCATCTAAGGATTCCCCGACAAAAAATAGGTAATTACAATAGGAAGTCGAGTTATAACAAGCATACTCAACATCACCCGTTTCCAACCCAGCCTGTACTCCGGCTAATAAGGGTTCGATCGTACTTTCAGCCGGTTCTTTCCAATGCCGGATAAATACATTGAAAATATTGATTACCTTAGCTTCTAATTCTTTTGCATGGAACTTAGCTTGCAATTTCAAGCTAAGTTGACCAAACCGATAGCCCTCCTCAATCCGATTCAGCCCGCCACACAAAATCAAGCCATATAAGGCATACCCCATTGCCGCAAACGATGAATTGCCATATCGCATTGACAAATTCGCTAACGTAAATGCCATCGCCGGAAGTAGCTCAGGCTTGGCATTCAGGCAAGGAGTCAACAATGTAATTAACACTTCCATGGCTGCCAGTTTGTAGGGATCGGTCATTTCTGGCAGGTTAATTAAGGCTTCAATATCGACCTGTTCGGGAGTTTGCTGAATCAGGGGTTCACCCAACATCTCCAGCACTTGTAATGAAGTGTCGATCGCTTCCACCATCTGATTTTGGGCGATATGGAAGTAAATCTTGGTTTGGTAAACCTTGGCTTTTTGCAGTAAATCTTGAGCATTCGCTAACACAATTTCTGCTAACTGTTCAGCCTGCTCAAAATGGGTATTTAAATATTCAACTTCTACTGCTTCAATAAACAGAGCCGAGGTGAGTTCATAGTGAGTTGTCCAACTATGCTGATCCAGCAACTCTATCCCCGTGATTAAATACTTTAGTGCCGGTTCATAGGCAGTTGCTGCTTTCGCTTTACGCGCTGCCAGCAAATTTAGCTCCGCCAGTTCAATTTTTTTAGCTGGGCAACTAATTAACTCTACACCAATATTTAATTGGTTAACAATATCAAAAATTTTTTCTTCCCGTTCAGTCGGGTGCGTACATTGCAGTAACAGTTGTCCTACCTGGAGATGAGTTTTCTGTTTTTCTGCTTCAGGGATTAATAGATAAGCCGCTTGTTGGACGCGATCGTGGAGAAAACAATAGCTAATCGTCAATTCCGGCTCCGAACCATGATGTGGGGCATCTAACGTATCAACAAAGGCTAATTTATAGCTTTGATCGAGTGGTAAAACCAAGCCAGCCTGTAACGCTTCCCATAATTCCGTCGCCGTCGTCGATAATGACTTTTCGTTGACGATCGCCAAAAGATTCAAACTGAACGTGCTACCAATACAGGCAGCAAATTTTAATACCGTTTGGGTTGATGCAGATAATTTTTGCAGCTTACTGACCATTAGCTCCACAACATTATCTGTGATCCCGATCGTTTGAATTTGCTCCAGTATCCAACACCAACAACCCGCATCAGCATCATAGGATAACAACTCTTCTTGATGCAGAGCCAGCAACATTTGGGTGAGAAAAAATGGATTACCACCAGTTTTTTCCAGAAGTAATTCAGCTAAAGCTTGAGATTGGCTCAGGTCACAATGCAGCGTATCTGCGACTAACTGATTAATATGGTTGACCTTTAAAGGAGAGAGAGTAATGGTATTCACCACTGCCCCGGTTTGCTGAATTTCCTCCAGCGTGACGACGAATGGGTGAGTGGCGTTAACTTCGTTATCCCGATAGGCTCCAATTAATAGTAAGCACTGCTGTTCTGATGCGGCCATCAGGAGTTGCAGCAATTTTAACGAGGCTGAATCTGCCCACTGTAAATCGTCGAGAAATAGCACCAGAGGATGCTCTGGTTGGGCAAAAACTTTGAGGAATTGTTGGAAAACCAGATTGAACCGATTTTGACATTCCGCTGATCCCAGTTGCGGAACCGCTTCCTGCTCACCAATAATCAGTTCTACTTCTGGAATAACATCGATAATCACCTGACCATTTGGAGCCAGCGCCTGATTCAGCTTTTCGCGCCAAACCGCAATCTGAGTCTCACTTTCCGTCAGAATTTGTCGGACTAACTCTTGAAATGCCTGGATTAATGAGGCATAGGGAATATTGCGCTTAAATTGATCGAATTTTCCGGTAATGAAGTAGCCGCGCTGCCGCACGATCGCTTTATGCACTTCATTCACCAGGGCTGACTTGCCAATCCCGGAATAGCCAGCCACCAGCATCATTTCCGTCCGTCCCACACTGATGCGATCGCAGGCTGCCATCAATATCGTCACTTCCTGTTCCCGACCGTAGAGTTTTTGCGGAATTTGAAACTTAGCCGCGATATCCCGTTGCCCGATCGCAAATGGCGTAATTTGACCGTGAGACTGTAGCTGCTTCAGACAATCTTCCAGGTCAGCCTTAATCCCATACGCACTCTGGTAGCGCTCTTCCGAGGTTTTAGCTAACAGCTTGAGGACGATCGCGGCAATTACATCAGGCACATCTGGGTTAATCGCTTGGGGGGAAGAAGGCACTTTGGCAATGTGACAGTGAACCAACTCCATTGGGTCTATTGCCGTAAACGGTAGCTGTCCCGTCAGCATTTCGTAAAAGGTGACACCTAACGAGTAAAAATCAGTCCGGTAATCCATCGAGCGATTCATCCGTCCGGTTTGCTCAGGCGACATGTAAGCCAGCGTTCCCTCTAACAAATTGGGATTGCTAACCGTCTGATTTTCCTTCGACAGTCGTGACGCGATCGAAAAATCAGTGATCTTAACCTGTCCGGTTTGCGGGTTGATAATAATATTTTGTGGTTTGATATCTTTATGAATAATGTTTTTTTGGTGCAACTCGCCTAACGCTTCGGTAAGCTGAATGGCGATCGCCAAGAAATCTTGAATATGCAATTGGTTAGACTTGAGAAAGACTCGCAGCGATTCTCCACCGAAATCTTCTAAAACCAACACTTCGCCAACCGGAGAGTGTTCTAACGCATAGGATTTAATTACGCCCTTAATCGTTAGAT
The DNA here is from genome assembly GCF_050753385.1 of Pantanalinema rosaneae CENA516. Classification (NCBI taxonomy): domain Bacteria; kingdom Bacillati; phylum Cyanobacteriota; class Cyanophyceae; order Leptolyngbyales; family Leptolyngbyaceae; genus Pantanalinema; species Pantanalinema rosaneae. The sequence continues at coordinate 7,246 of NZ_JBLZFZ010000072.1, read as the reverse complement.
CCTTAGAGATTTCGTACTCGTGTCTTAATCTAGAAATTTCTTTCTTGGTAGGATTGTTGGACTTTAAAACCTTAATCACAACAGGTTGTCCGTTCCGTCGATCCTGACCCCGATAAACGATAGTATTGACATTCTCATAAATTTGGTCAGTAATTTCAAAAGTCGAGAAGTTCATCATGATCTGTCAATCACTATCTATGGGTAGCTCAATCAACAGAATGTTCATCGATCGCGGACTTCCAGCAAAACCCGACTAGATTGAGCCAATCCAGCGAGTGATTTCATCAGTCCAAACTCTATGCGATCGATGACAATTCTTGATCTTCTATTGTCTAAAATTGTTTTAAGTAGAACTTCGAGGAAAATACCTAACTTACAGAGATACAACCACTGTCTCTGCTGGGTTCCCTGCATTGGGATGACACAACTTCAAATCCACTAATTGATCGATTTGGTCATCTGTGCCTTTCAATACTTTTTGCGACTTCCGCCTAGTTTACCCACAACTTAATACGTCCAGTTTGTTGTGCCATCATAGAGGAAAAATATAGGGGCAACCTGTTGGTACTGCCCCATGCTGTGATCGAACCGATCAGTTGACGGTTAGAGTTTCTACCTGTTCTACGGCAGGTAAGCGAGTCCCCTTTTCACTAATTACTCAGTTCCCACCAACCTAAGCCTGGCCCAATCAGGCGTACTGTCACCCACCAAGCCACCAGTAAACCAATCCCGATCCAGGCACCGCGTGTCGTCCATTGGACAAACTGTTGTGCTTGGCTTTTAGTCAAAGGTAGCCAGGGAAAAATTGTCGCGTCCTGACCGTATTTTTCTCCAAGAGTTTCCTTTCGTCGCTTTGAATCGCCCATAACTCAGGATTCAACCGTTACCTACGCTCTGATCATACCGTTGCAGGAAAGCTCTAGTCCACAATAAAATAGTCTGGTTGAGAGAATAAGCTGGCATCGAGATAACTAATGCGGGCTAAGGGATGGAGAGCAGACAGAATTTGCTGCCCATAGCTGCGATGTACTACTCGGCTATCCAATAACGCCACCACCCCTTGCCGTTCTCGTACCGGAGCGATCGCCCGTTGCAATTCGCTTAAGGCCGTTGGCAGTAAGTAGAGGCGAAACCAATCCTGTCGCAATCGTTTGTAATGAGCCACTCGACCCGCGACCAGGGGATGCTCCAATGAGGGAATCGGTAGGGTGGCGATTGCCAGTAAATGCGGGGCTGGCAAGACGCGTTGATGCTGCCGCCAAAACTCCCAACCCGTTACCAACACACCATTCTCGTCTAAACAAGTGCGCTCTACCTGTACCCTGGAACCGAACTCAGAAGCCAGCACCGAACCTACCTGAGCTTTCAACGGTGTATCGCCCACCAGCAGCACGATCAATCCCGGAGTGCCAGAACTCACGCGTAACAGGGTATGCATTTCCTGAAGCAAAGCCGCCTGAAACTGCGGTGTATTCGGCATGGGGAGCCGATCGGGCAGGTAAAGATGAATCAGTTCTTCCTGGCGATCGGGAGAAAACTTCAGACTGGTCAGATCTATATCCAGTCCTAAGCGTTGGCGGTAGGCACAGGCATCGGCATCCAGATCCAGTGCGCCTCCAATCAACACCACGGGTTGGCGCGACCAGATTGCTTGGAGATTAGTTGCAATATCGGCGGGGCTGCAATGGAGCGAAAACTGACCCTGCCGCCGGATGAGTTCTGCCCATAACAATTGTCCCTCGGTGAAAAAAGCCTGACCAAACTGGTTCCAGGTAGCCGGTAAACCAGTCATATCAGGAGCCGGAGCCGGAACCGCGATCGTCTGAAATAAGGTCGTTAAGGCAGCCTGTTCTATTTCATCGATCAGATAACACTCGTAGGGATTAGTAGGATGCTGGAATAGGGTCTTCGTCAGTTGCACTCTGACATCGCGAATCAGGTCAGCCTGCTCCGGACAAGCCAACATGAGCGTATCCCAATCGCTCGGCTGAATTTGCGTGGTTAGATGAGTGCGAGTCCAGCCTTCCAGGTCATCCACACCATCTAAAACCGTCGGAATCCCGTCTGGAAACCGCCCCTGATTTAATAGACGATCGCTTAACCAGGCGGCTGGAGTTGTCAGTAAGAGCCCTTGAAAGTGGGGATGGGGAAAGCGATCGCCGGTTTGAATTGGTTTAGTGGTACGAATCCATTGTTGCAGTTGAGGAATTTCAACCATGAGCAAGCGTTGATGAACAGATTCGGGAGCAACTAAAATGACTGCCTCTTGCCACATCAATACCGGCACCAGATAGCTCAGGCGGTAGCGTTCGTGATAGCCAGAAAATGCTCCTGTTTGAAGCAATGCACTACGCCCTAGCCGTAAAGCCCGAGCCACCAACCGCGCCATCGTCAAATGATGGGGCCAGTAGGATTCGCCCTGCTGCCGTAAAAAGGCTCGGAGTTGCTGGTGGACTTCTACCTCAATCACAAATTTCAGGCTCTCGTATACCGGGTGACTCTCATTCTGACATAGATACCAGGACGACCTGTGAGTTAGATGACGTTCTGACTTTTTTGATATGGACAAATAAACCACTGTATTCCCGTGAACAAATGCCTGTCCTGTGCCAACGTCCAGATCATCTAGATCATCAAGGGTGAGCGATCGCCACTCCCTGTAAATCATCGCCATAGCGTTAAAAATTCTTTGCAGAGGAAATCATTCAACCTCCGACTGGAATTGGTATACTGCATGGAAAGCCCCTCTAAAAGCTATGCTCTACCAGGGTTAGATGGTTTCTGATCTTGAAATTAATTGGACACAGTGGTAGGAGTTGATAGCTTTTTCCAGCTTTGTGGCGCTAATCCCAGGTGGCAGATGCCGTTGAGAGCAAGCTCTGTCAGCTTGGAGTCATTTGTGACATTATTGAGTCATTTTTCAAAGAAAAATTCAAATAAACAGTCGGTTTGTGACATGAACATAGATGCTTTGATGCCTGCATTGCCGCTCTGGAGGCGTGGGGATAGCCAATCAACCTTCTCCAGGCAGATACGTCACAATTCTTGCAAGAATCCAATCCTGGTATAAATCGGCACATGCATCAGGTGGTCTAGTTCAGCAAATGTCGGTAAACCTGAGAGTCGAATTCACTGGGTTAGTCAAAAAAACACTACTAACAGATCAAAAAAATGGCGGATGCCGGATCAACAGCAGGTCATTAGAATCAGAGTTAGCAAACAGTTAAATCACTCTAGTTCTTCCCCCCAATCTGACTGCGATTTCCTGACTAAACCGAGCTTGGCTGACCAATAAATCGGTTTTTTGGTGTTAGGAATTCCTCCGATTCAGAATCAGGGGATTTTTTATGGCTTGCCTATAATGGAGACTGGTTCAACCTGAATCCTTTCGCTGCCCTTGTAGCAACGTGTTGATTTATGCAACCAGTTCCGATGAGAGTTCTTTTCGTATTCCTGTTCCTGGCGATCGCGGCTCTGCCTGCCTCTGCTCAATCCCTAACTATTACCTATCGCTGCCGGAACGCTACCACCTTTCGGGTGACATTCCTGCGGGAAATGGCAAGGGTTCGGTTGCAGTCACGCATTCTCACCCTACCGCAAGTGGCGGCTGGGTCAGGGGTGCAATATTCCGATGGTCGCAGCACCCTATATGCCCAAGATCGGGAAGCCTCCATGGACATTGATGGAGAACGGGTTTACGACCGTTGTATTGCCCAGATCGAGAATCGACCCAATAATCGCCGCTCCCGAATTCGGGCACTTTGGTAACGTGTTAAGCACCCACTAACGCCTCGATCGCAGTCGCACTTGTGGGGAGAGCCGCCGTTAAAACTTCTGTGCCAGTGGCAGTGATTAGCACATCATCCTCAATCCGAATCCCCCGCACATCCGCGAACTGCGTCAGGCGATCCCAATTCACAACATGCTGATATCTGGTTCGGCGTTCTGGATCATTCAGGATCGCGGGCACTTGGTAAAACCCCGGTTCGATCGTCACCACCATCCCGGCTTGTAACGGGCGATCGAGCCGCAAATAACCTAGGCCAAAGCGATCGCTGCGAGTTCTACCCTCGGCATAGCCTGCCCGATCGCCTAAATCTTCCATATCATGCACATCCAGCCCCAGCAAGTGACCAATGCCATGCGGAAAGAACAACGCATGGGCATCCTGCTCGACTAAATCATCGGGTTGTCCGTTCAGAATGCCTAGATCGACTAATCCCGCTGCGATCGTTCTCGCACCTAACAGGTGAATGTCGCGATATTCCACCCCTGGACGCATGGCGGCAATACAAACATCATGGGCAGCTAATACGACATCATAAATTGCTTGTTGCGTGGATGAGAATTTACCGGACACTGGCCAGGTACGAGTAATATCTGCCGCCCATCCCGTCGCCGTTTCCGCCCCTGCATCCACTAACAATAAATCTCCCGCTTGCAAGGCATGGTCATAGCGATCGTGATGCAAGACTTCGCCATGTACGGTGACAATGCTGGTGTAAGCACAGGTCATTTGATTCGCCATGAATACAGCTTCGATCGCCGCTCGGACTTCCGCCTCAAGCGTCGCATCATGAGTCGCTGCCATCCCTGCCCGATGAGCCTGCATACTCACCTGTGCCGCTTGCCGCATCTCCGCCAGTGCCGCCTGATCATGGGTCAGCCGCAATTGAATAATCGCATTGGTAACATCCAGGTCTAACCCCTGGGGTCGGGTGGCTGGAGCCAACATCCGCTCCAGTAGGTGAGCTTGATAGAGAGAGTTGGTCGGATCTTGCACCGCGATCGTTCCCGAACCAACTAGCCAATGCCTTAATTCAGCTAATGGCAACGCCTCATCGGCTCCCATTGCAGCCGCGATCGTAGCTCGACTGGGAGATTCCCCATGCCAGAGGGTACTGTCTGGACTGGGATCATCCATAAACAACTGTAATCGTCCTGCGTTTAAACGAATCACCGCATTTGCCAACGGTAGTCCCGCGAAATACAAAAAATGACTACTGGCACGAAACGGATAAACATTTGCCGGAAAGTTTCGAGACTGACTGCATCCAGACCAGAGAATTACCGGACAACTCACGTGTTCCGCCAACCGTTGACGGCGAATTTTTAAGGTGTCTGCCAGGGAGTTACTACGGTTCTCTAAGGTCTGCATAGCACCAACATTACAGAAGTCTGTCTTTATTATGGGCGGATTCAGTCAGCGATCGCTGTCCCCAATACATGTCAGGAGAGGTTGACGATCGCCAGAAATCCTGCGAATCGTGAATGAATCAGTTATAGTGGCAGACTAGGTAGTTGCTTCTAGCCTATTCTTTAGCCAGTCATCCTTTTGTTCCAAGCGTGAAGGATCAAATCCAGTGAGTCCAGAAACATTAATTCCAACGTCGTCCGCTGTTGCCGAGGCTTCGGTTCCTACTCCAGAAGAATTCGATGCCTATGTGATGAAGACCTACGCTCGTTATGCGATTACCTTAGAGCGGGGAGCGGGATGCCGAGTCTGGGATGCCACTGGACGCGAATATTTGGATTTTGTGGCGGGAATTGCCACCTGTACCTTAGGTCATGCCCATCCGGCAATGGTAGAAGCGGTGACCCAGCAGATTCAAACCTTGCATCACGTTTCTAACCTGTACTACATCCCGGAGCAGATGGAGTTAGCCAAGTGGCTAGTTGAGCATTCCTGTGCCGATCGTGCCTTCTTCTGTAACTCTGGCGCGGAAGCCAACGAAGGCGCTATCAAACTAGCCCGGAAGTATGCCCATACAGTCTTGAATATTGCCGATCCCGTGATCATCACGGCGCACGCGAGTTTTCATGGTCGCACCCTGGCAACCATCACCGCCACCGGACAGCCGAAGTACCAAAAAGGATTCAGCCCCTTAGTTCCAGGGTTTTACTATGTGCCCTACAACGATATTGCGGCGCTAGAACAAGCCATTGCGGAGTTAGATCAAAGTGAACGGCGAGTGGCGGCAATTCTGCTAGAAGCCTTGCAGGGTGAGGGTGGGGTTCGTCCGGGCGATCGCGATTACTTCCAACGCATTCGCCAAATTTGTGATGAAAAAGGCATTCTGCTGATCTGCGATGAAGTCCAGGTTGGCATGGGACGCTCGGGTAAACTCTGGGGATACGAGAATTTAGGGATTGAACCCGATATTTTCACCTCTGCTAAAGGTTTGGGAGGGGGCATCCCGATCGGCGCGATGCTGTGTAAGTCCTTCTGTAACGTCTTCCAGCCAGGGGATCATGCCAGTACCTTTGGTGGCAATCCCTTTGCCTGTGGTGTGGCGTTATCCGTTTGCCATACCTTAGAACAAGAGCATCTGTTAGAGAATGTTCAGCAACGGGGTGAACAACTTCGTGCCGGACTGCGAGCGATCGCCGAAAAATACCCTGACCAGATTGCCGATGTGCGGGGCTGGGGATTAATCAACGGCTTAGAACTCAAGTCCAAAATTGACCTTACCTCTGCGGATGTCGTTAGAGTAGCGATCGAAAATGGTGTGTTGTTAGTCCCTGCCGGACCGAAAGTGGTGCGGTTTGTGCCCCCTCTAATTGTAACGGCGGCGGAAATTGAGCAAGCTCTACAAGCCGTTGAACAAGCCTTTGCTGCTCTAGCGTAAGGAACCGAATTGGTAGGAGTGGACGTAATCTGCTCCTACTAATCACTGAGTTAAAAGCAGATTCTAGTCCGGTTCCAGCGTCATTGAGAGCAATTGCTGATTCAGGAACAGCACAAATTCTTTAATAGTGAGGTAACGCTCCGGATCGAAGCGATCGCTTAAATCCACGCCAAACTGAGTGAAAAAATCCTCATACAGCGACAATTCCCAATCAAACCAGCAAACTAATGCTAAATGGAGATCGTCGTTCAGGCGATCGTCAGGACGAACGCGGGTAAAGTCCAAGCCCGTGTAGGTTGCCATTTGGGTATAGACAAACTCAGCGATCTGCCGAGACACGTCTAACGGTTGCCAAAACTGCACAAACCATTCATCAGCACTCAGCGTCGGACGATCGCGTAATGCCCGATTCACACGCCGTCTCATCCGCAGGTCAGGACTGAGATCTGGGTAACTTCTGAGATTTTGAAAGAAGTTTTTCACCGTTCGCCACATGCGCTGAGACTTGAGTTTCCGAATCTTTCCTCAGTATTCCCACTGCAAGTCAGAGATCTCAGGCTGGCAAGACTTTATTCATGCTCCCCACTCCCCACTCCCCCTGTCTCTTATACACATCT